>JBFKUL010000018.1:0-20911 GCA_041635755.1 Burkholderiales bacterium
GCGCCGCGCGCTGCGCCGCCACCTTACGCGGAGGGGCGCTACTTCCTGGCGCGCGTCGGAGCACGGGAAGCTTGGGCGCTCGATTCGGTCGGCAAGGTGATCCCCGAGGACGCAGGTCGCATCCTTGTCGTCGGTTCACACGGCGCATTGCATGGCGGACGGGCTGCGTCGGCGCTGCCGGTCGCCGCCTACGCTGCGGTATTCAACGACGCGGGCGTGGGTCCCGACTTGGTCGGCACATCCCGGCTGCCCGTGCTTGCGGCGCGCGGCATCGCCGCGGCGACGGTCGGCTGTGACAGTGCACGCATCGGCGACGGCCGCTCGATGTGGGAAAGCGGTGCCATTTCCTACGTGAACTCGGTGGCCGAGCGCCTCGGCGCTCGGGTAGGCGAGAGCGTTCAACGCTTCGTCAAGCGGCTTTGCTGAGCGGAATTGGGATTCGGCGGCTGCCATGGCCACGGCCTGCGCGAAGATGACCGGCGGATCGCGTCATACGCGCTTGACTGGGGCATCGCATTCTTGATGGTTGGCGGCAAGGCAAGAAATACTCGATGCTGATTCCGGGCGAGGCGCTGGAGCGTTGGCGGCTCACCATTCTGCAGCGCTATGCCCACGAAACGCATGCGCTTGGCCGTTCGGTGCGTCTGCCCGGATTTCTCGGCTCCAGGCGTGAGCGAATTGCGAAGCGTCTACTCAGCGCCCCGTCCAGAGTCGCGCGTTGCGTGCCCGTCGTTGACAGCGTGCCTCTATTGCGTCGCACAATCGACGCAATTACGGTAAAATTTCAACGTTGATCTCGCTTTCCAAGTGATGCGCCAACCCCTGGTCGCCGGTAATTGGAAAATGCACGGCAACCGGGCGGCAAACCGGGCGTTGCTCGATGCAATTGTGGCCGGCGCCGGCACGGGCGCGGAGATGGCCGTGTGCGTGCCGTTTCCGTACCTCGCCCAGGCCGCGGAGCGGCTCGCCGGCACCCCGGTCGCCTGGGGTGCGCAGAACGTGAGCGAGCATGCGCACGGCGCCTATACGGGCGAGGTTTCCGCGGCCATGCTGGCCGAGTTCGGCTGCCGCTATGTCATCGTCGGGCATTCGGAGCGGCGCAGCTTGTACGGCGAAACGGACGAGCTCGTCGCCGCGAAGTTCGGCGCGGTGCAAGCGGCGGGCCTGAGGCCGATCCTTTGCGTTGGCGAGACGCTCGCCGAGCGGGAGGCGGGTCGAACCGAGGAAGTGGTCGCGCGGCAGCTCGACGCGGTCCTGGCAAAGCACGCGAAGGCGCCGACGGTGCTCGCTTACGAACCCGTTTGGGCGATCGGCACGGGGCGCACCGCAACCCCGGAGCAAGCGCAGGAGATTCACGCGTTCCTGCGCAAACGTGTGACCCATGGAGCGAGGATTCTCTATGGGGGGAGCGTCAAGCCCCAGAATGCGTCGGCGATTTTTGCGATGCCCGACGTGGATGGCGGATTGATCGGCGGTGCTTCACTGGTAGCGGAAGATTTCCTGGCCATCGCACGCGCGGCCCACCAAGTTGCGCTCGCGGGGGCGGGCTGACAGTCGAGAAAGGACAACATGGCGTTCTGGACCAATTTCATCATCATCACTCATATCGTGGTGGCGCTTGCGATCATCGGGCTGGTACTGCTTCAGCACGGCAAGGGCGCCGACATGGGCTCGGGCTTCGGCGGCGGTGCGTCGGGCAGCCTGTTTGGCGCCACCGGCTCGGCGAATTTTCTTTCGCGCATCACCGCGGTACTCGCGGCGGTGTTCTTCTTGCTGAGCCTCGGGCTTGCCTATCTCGCCACGCAGAAGCCCCACGAAGGCGCAGGCATCATGGACACCGTCAAGGAGCAGCAGGCGCCCGCCAAGCCCGCGGCATCGGACATCCCGCAACCCAGCGCGCCCGCGGAGGGCTCGAAAGCGCGTGACGTGCCGAAATAGGCGCGCGTCGCGATCCGGAAACCTGTCGCGAAAAGCGAAGTCATGTCTTTTTGGAGGATAATTTCGCCGTTGCCGCGGAACCCATGCGGGTTTCGTGGTTGAAACGACGCCCACGTGGTGAAATTGGTAGACACGCTAGCTTGAGGGGCTAGTGGCCTAATCAGCCGTAGCAGTTCGAGTCTGCTCGTGGGCACCATTCGACCGCGGGACCGGAACAAACCCCGGTCCCGCCTAAAGGCCTGATCCCGGGACACGATCGATGTTGGCTGAGTACTTCCCGATCCTGCTGTTCATCATCGTCGGCCTCGCCGTGGGCGTCGCGCCGATGGCGCTCGGCTGGCTGCTCGGCCCGCGGGCGCCCGATCCGGAGAAGCTTTCGCCCTACGAGTGCGGCTTCGAAGCCTTCGAGGACGCGCGCATGAAGTTCGACGTGCGCTACTACCTGGTCGCCATTCTGTTCATTCTGTTCGACCTTGAGATCGCGTTTCTGTTTCCGTGGGCCGTGGTAGTCAACGACATCGGGCTTTTCGGCTTCGTGTCGATGATGATTTTTCTCGCCATCCTCGTGGTCGGATTCGTCTACGAGTGGATGAAGGGGGCGCTGGAATGGGAATAGAAGGCGTTCTGCAGCAGGGCTTCGTCACCACCACTGCGGATAAGCTGATCAACTGGACGAGGACCGGCTCGCTCTGGCCGATGACCTTTGGTCTGGCGTGCTGCGCGGTGGAAATGATGCATGCCGGCGCCGCGCGCTACGACCTAGACCGCTTCGGGATCGTGTTCCGGCCCAGTCCGCGCCAGTCCGACGTCATGATCATCGCCGGCACGCTGTGCAACAAGATGGCCCCGGCGCTGCGCAAGGTCTACGACCAGATGGCCGAGCCGCGCTGGGTGATCTCGATGGGCTCCTGCGCCAATGGCGGGGGCTACTACCACTACTCGTACTCGGTGGTGCGCGGCGCCGATCGCATCGTGCCCGTGGACATCTATGTGCCGGGGTGCCCGCCGACCGCGGAGGCGCTGCTTTACGGCATCCTTCAGCTGCAGAACAAGATCAAGAGAACCAACACCATCGCGCGCTAGCGCGTGGTCCCGTCGAACGCATGACGCCCAAGCTCAAACGACTGCACGACGCGCTCCAGGGTGTGCTCGGCGGGCGGATTGCGCGGCTCGACGAGCGCATCGGCGAGCTGACGCTGGTGGTTGGCGCGGCGGAGTATCCCGGCGTCGCGAAAACGTTGCGTGATCATCCCGACCTGCGCTTCGAGCAGCTCGTCGATCTATGCGGCGTCGACTACTCCACCTATGCCGATCGGCCCAGGGACGGTGGCCGCTTCGCGGCGGTGCTGCACCTGCTTTCGGTCTCGCACAACTGGCGCCTGCGCCTGCGGGTGGTCTGTCCGGACGACGCGCTGCCGATGCTCGATTCCGCGGTCGATGTCTGGCCGAGCGTCAACTGGTACGAGCGCGAAGCCTTCGACTTGTTCGGGATCGTCTTTACGGGGCATCCGGATCTGCGCCGAATCCTGACCGACTACGGCTTCATCGGCCACCCGTTCCGCAAGGACTTCCCGATCAGCGGTTACGTCGAGATGCGCTACGACCCGGAGCAGAAGCGCGTCGTGTACCAGCCGGTCACGATCGAGCCGCGCGAGGTCACGCCGCGCATCGTGCGCGAGGCGCACTACGGCGAGGAATTGCAGTAGTGGCCGAGATCCGCAACTACACCCTGAACTTTGGTCCCCAGCACCCGGCCGCGCACGGCGTGCTGCGCCTGGTGCTCGAGATGGACGGCGAGGTGATCCAGCGCGCCGACCCGCACATCGGCCTGCTGCACCGTGCGACCGAGAAGCTCGCCGAGACGCGGACCTACGTTCAGTCGCTGCCCTACATGGACCGGCTCGATTACGTCTCGATGATGTGCAACGAGCACGCCTTTTGCCTGTCGATCGAGAAGCTGCTCGGGATCGAGGTGCCGCTGCGCGCGCAGTACATCCGCGTCATGTTCGACGAGATCACGCGGATCCTCAACCACTTGCTCGACCTGGGCACGCTGGGGCTCGATCTGGGCGCGATGACGGTGTTTCTCTACTGCTTCCGCGAGCGCGAGGACCTGCTCGACTGCTACGAGGCGGTGTCCGGGGCGCGCATGCATGCTGCCTATTACCGTCCGGGCGGGGTGTACCGGGATCTGCCGGACGCGATGCCCAAGTACGAAGCGCAGAAGACGCGCAACGCGAGCGCGCTGGCCGAGATGAACGCCAATCGCCAGGGCTCGCTGCTCGACTTCATCGAGGATTTCACCGAGCGCTTTCCGAAGTACATCGATGATTATGAGACGCTGCTGACCGAGAACCGCATCTGGAAACAGCGCACGGTCGGCATCGGCGTGGTGAGCCCGGAGCGCGCGCTGGCGCTCGGTTTCACCGGGCCGATGCTGCGCGGCTCGGGCATCGCCTGGGATCTCCGCAAGAAGCAGCCTTACGAGGTCTACGACCGGCTCGAGTTCGACATCCCGATCGGCAAGAACGGCGACACCTACGACCGCTACCTGGTGCGCATCGAGGAGATGCGCCAGTCGAACCACCTCATCAAACAGTGCATCGGCTGGCTGCGCGCAAACCCCGGTCCCGTGATGGTCGACAACCACAAGGTTGCGCCGCCCTCGCGCGTCGAGATGAAGGCGAACATGGAGGAGCTGATCCACCATTTCAAGCTGTTCACCGAGGGGATGCACGTGCCCGAGGGCGAAGCCTACGCCGCGGTCGAGCATCCGAAGGGCGAATTCGGCGTGTACTTCATTTCCGACGGCGCCAACAAGCCGTACCGCATGAAGCTGCGCTCGCCGGGCTTCGCGCACCTGTCTGCGATGGATGAAATGGCGCGCGGCCACATGCTGGCCGATGCGGTGGCGATCATCAGTACGCTCGACATCGTTTTCGGGGATATCGACCGCTGATGCTTACGCCCGAGGCACTGGAGCGGATCGATCGCGAGGTCGCAAAGTATCCCGGCGATCAGAAGCAGTCGGCGGTAATGGCGGCGCTCATCATCGCGCAGGACGAGAAGGGTTGGCTGTCGACCGAGACGATGGATTTTGTCGCGCAGGTTCTCGGCATGGCGCCCGTCGCGGTATACGAGGTGGCGACCTTCTACAACATGTACGACCTGAAGCCGGTCGGCAAGTACAAGCTGACCATCTGCACCTGCCTGCCGTGCGGTCTGCAGGGCTCGCTCGATGCCGCCGACCATCTCAAGCGCAGGCTGGGCGTCGGCTTCAACGAGACCACCGCGGACGGGCGCTTCACGCTCAAGGAGGGCGAATGCATGGGCGCCTGCGCCATGTCACCGGTGGTGCTGGTCAACAACAAGCGTATGTGCGATTACATGTCCACGGAAAAGCTCGACGCGTTGATCGACGAGCTCGGGAACGCAGGCTGACATGCTCGATTACGGACCCGATGCCATCCTGATGTCCGGCCTCGACGGCCGCAACTGGCGCCTGAAGGACTACGAGGCGCGCGAGGGCTACGCCGCGCTCAAGAAGATCTTCGCGGATAAAGTCGCGCCCGAGAACGTCGTCGCCGAGGTAAAGAAATCGGCGCTGCGCGGCCGCGGCGGCGCCGGCTTTCCGACCGGGCTCAAGTGGTCGTTCATGCCGCGCCAGTTTCCAGGCGCCAAGTACGTCGTGTGCAACTCCGACGAGGGCGAGCCCGGCACCTGCAAGGACCGCGACCTGCTGCGCTACAACCCGCACGCCGTGATCGAGGGCATGATCATCGCCGGCTACGCCATGGGCACGGCGGTCGGGTACAACTACATCCATGGCGAGATCTGGGCGATCTACGAGCAGTTCGAAGAGGCGCTCGACGAGGCGCGCAAGGCGGGCTATCTGGGCAAGAACCTCCTGGGCTCCGGCTTCGATTTCGAGCTCTATGCGCACCCGGGCTACGGCGCCTATATCTGCGGCGAGGAAACCGCGCTGCTCGAATCGCTCGAAGGCAAGAAGGGCCAGCCGCGATTCAAGCCGCCGTTTCCGGCGAGTTTCGGCCTGTACGGCAAGCCGACCACGATCAACAACACCGAGACCTTCGCCGCGGTGCCCTGGATCATGCGCCACGGCGGCGAGGCTTTTCTCGCGCTCGGGCGGCCGAACAACGGCGGCACCAAGCTCTTCTCGGTCACCGGGCACGTCAACCGGCCGGGCAACTACGAGGTGCGGCTCGGCACGCCGTTCGCGAAGCTGCTCGAGATGGCGGGCGGGGTGCGCGGCGGACGCAAGCTGAAGGCGGTGATTCCCGGCGGCTCGTCGATGCCGGTGCTGCCTGCCGACATCATGATGGCAACCGACATGGACTACGACTCGATCGCGAAGGCGGGCTCGATGCTCGGATCGGGCGCGGTCATCGTGATGGACGAGACCACCTGCATGGTGCGCGCACTCGAACGCCTGTCGTATTTCTACTTCGAGGAGTCCTGCGGGCAGTGCACGCCTTGCCGCGAAGGCACAGGATGGCTCTACCGCGTGGTGAATCGCATCGAGACCGGGCGGGGTCGCACGGAGGACCTGGCGCTGCTCGACAACGTCGCCGACAACATCGCCGGGCGCACCATCTGCGCGCTGGGCGATGCCGCCGCGCTGCCGGTGAAGAGCTTCATCAAGCATTTCCGGGCCGAATTCGAGCACCATATCGAGCACAAGCGCTGCCTGGTGCAGGGCGCCGAGACCGAGCCTAAATGGGGCCGCGCCGAAGCGCACGGCGGGGGCCGCGCCCTAGCGCACGGCGGGGGCCACATCGACGAGCAAGGCCCCGCGCGGAGGGTGGCCTGAGATGAGCACCATCAAGCTCGAGGTCGACGGCCGTCCGGTGGAAGTGCCGCATGGCGCGACGGTGATGGATGCCGCAAGCAAGCTCGGCCTCTACGTGCCGCACTTCTGCTACCACAAGAAGCTTTCGATCGCGGCCAACTGCCGAATGTGCCTGGTCGAGGTGGAGAAGGCGCCCAAGCCGATGCCCGCCTGCGCGACCCCGGCCACCGACGGCATGAAGGCCTGGACGCACTCGCCGAACGCGAAAAAGGCGCAAAACGGCGTGATGGAGTTCCTGCTCATCAACCATCCGCTCGACTGCCCGATCTGCGACCAGGGCGGCGAGTGCCAGTTGCAGGACCTCGCGGTCGGCTACGGCAAGAGCGGTTCGCGCTACACGGAAGAGAAGCGGGTGGTGCTGCACAAGGACATCGGGCCGCTGGTCGCGGCGGAGGAGATGAGCCGCTGCATCCAGTGCACGCGCTGCGTGCGCTTTGGCCAGGAGATCGCCGGCGTCATGGAGCTCGGCATGATCGGGCGCGGTGAGCACGCCGAAATCGTTGCGTTCGTCGGCAAGACGGTGGATTCGGAGCTGTCGGGCAACATGATCGACCTGTGCCCGGTGGGCGCGCTGACCTCCAAGCCGTTCCGTTACAGCGCGCGCACCTGGGAGCTGGCGCGCCGCAAGTCGATCTCGCCGCACGACGGGCTGGGGTCCAATCTGGTGGTGCAGATCAAGCAGAACAAGGTCATGCGGGTGCTACCGCTCGAGAACGAAGCGGTGAACGAATGCTGGCTCTCCGACAAGGATCGCTTTTCGTACGAGGCCCTCAACTCGCCTGAGCGGCTGACGCAGCCGATGATCAAGCGCGACGGCGTTTGGCAGGAAACGGACTGGGAAACGGCGCTCGAGCAGGTCGCGGCGGGGCTGCGTGATGCGGGGGCGGAATTCGGTGCGCTCGCCACGCCGCACTCGACCCTCGAGGAGCTTTACCTGCTGGGCAATCTGGCGCGCGGGCTGGGCGGCTCGGCGGACTTTCGGCTCCGGCAGTCGGATTTCTCGGGTGATGGCGCGCGCGCCGGCATCCCCTGGCTCGGCATGCCGGTGGCCGAGCTCGGCGCGCTCGACCGCGTGCTCGTGGTCGGCTCGACTCTGCGCAAGGACCACCCGCTCATCGCGCATCGCCTGCGTCAGGCGGCCAAGCGCGGCACGCAAGTCAGCGTTCTGCACAGCGTCGACGACGATCTGCTGCTGCCGGTGGCTCACCGGCAGATCGTCCCGCCGAGCCAGCTGCCCGCGGCACTCGCTGCCCTGAAGGACGGTCCGATCTTCGACAGCCTCAAGTCCGGCAAGAATGCCGCGATCCTGCTCGGTAACTTTGCGCAGCACCATCCTCGGGCGAACGACCTCCATGCCCAGGCGCAGGCGCTCGCCGAGGCGCTCGGCGCCAAGCTCGGCGTCCTCGGCGAAGCGGCCAACTCGGTCGGCGGCTACGTCGCCGGCTGTGTACCCAAGGCAGGTGCGCCGAATGCGAGGACCCTGCTGGAGCATGCGCGGCAGGCCTATCTGCTGCTGAATGCCGAGCCCGAGCTCGACTGTGCGGACCCGCACAGCGCGCTCGGCGCGTTGCGCGACGCGCGCTTCGTCGTGGCGCTCTCGGCGTTCAAGCATCGCGCGCTCGAGTACGCGCACGTGCTGCTGCCGATCGCACCGTTCTCCGAAACGTCGGGAACGTTCGTCAGCACGGAGGGCAGGGTGCAAAGCTTCCAGGGGGCCGTGCCGCCGCTCGGCGAGGCGCGCCCGGCGTGGAAAGTGCTTCGGGTGCTGGGCACCTTGCTCGAGTTGCCGAAGTTCGAGTTCGACAGTTCAGAGCAGGTGCGCGATGCCTGCCTCGACGGACGCGATATCGCCGCCTTGCTGTCCAACCGGATCGAGCGGCGGGCGTCAGCGCCGGTGAAGGCGGAGACGGGATTCGAGCGCATCGCTGACGTGCCAATCTACTTTGCCGATGCATTGGTGCGCCGCGCGCCATCGCTGCAGAAGACGCGTGATGCGCGGCCGCCGAAGGCCTGGATGAACGCGAAGCTGCTGCAGAGCCTGAAGGTGGCGGCGGGGCAGCCGGTCGTGGTGCGCCAGGGCACGGGTGAAGCGCGCCTATTGGCAGCGCTGGACGATCGGCTTCCCGAGGGCTGCGTGCGCGTCGCGGCGGGGCACGCGCTGACCGCGGCGCTCGGTCCGATGTTCGGCGCCCTAAGCATCGAGCGTGCGTCCGCGGAGCAGGCGGCCTAGATGCTCGAGACGCTCCTCGCGTTCTCCGAAGCGAGCTTCGGCCCGACCTGGGGCCCGGCGGTCTACGAATTCGTGACCGCAATGGCGTTCATCGTCGCGATCGTCGCGCCGCTGATGCTGTGCGTGGCGTACCTGACCCTGTGGGAGCGCAAGCTGATCGGCTGGATCCAGATCCGCATCGGGCCAAACCGCGTCGGCCCGCGCGGACTGCTGCAGCCGATCGCCGATGGGGTAAAGCTGCTGTTCAAAGAAGTGATCCTGCCGACGAACGCCAGCAAGGGCCTGTTCATCCTGGCGCCGATCTTTGCGATCATGCCGGCGCTGGCGGCCTGGGCGGTGGTACCGTTCGCGCCCGAGGTGGTGCTGGCCGATATCAACGCCGGACTGCTGTACATCATGGCCCTCACCTCGATGGGGGTGTACGGCGTGATCATCGCCGGCTGGGCCTCCAACTCCAAATACCCGTTTCTCGGCGCGATGCGCTCGGCGGCGCAGATGGTGTCCTACGAAATCGCCATGGGCTTCGCGCTGGTGGTGGTGCTGATGGTTTCGGGCAGCCTGAATATCTCGGAGATCATCGCGGCGCAGGGTCGGGGCACGTTTGCCTCGATGGGCCTGAACTTCCTGTCGTGGAACTGGCTGCCGCTGCTGCCGATCCTGGTGGTGTACTTCGTCTCGGGCGTAGCCGAGACCAACCGCGCGCCGTTCGACGTGGTCGAGGGCGAGTCCGAGATCGTCGCCGGTCACATGATCGAGTACTCGGGCATGGCCTTCGCGCTGTTCTTTCTTGCCGAGTACATGAACATGATCCTGATCTCGGCGCTCACCGTGATCATGTTCTTCGGCGGCTGGCAGGCGCCGATCGATTCGGTGTTCGCGAACTGGGTGCCGCCGTTCGGCTGGTTCCTGATCAAGTCGTTCTTCGTAGTTTCGCTGTTCCTGTGGTTCCGCGCCACGTTCCCACGCTATCGCTACGACCAGATCATGCGTCTGGGCTGGAAGATCTTCATCCCGGTGACGCTCGTATGGCTGGCGCTCGTCGGAGCCTGGATGCAGACACCCTGGAATCCCTGGAGCTGAGCCCGGCGATGCAGCGCATCATCGAATTCTTCCGCTCCTTCCTGCTGCTCGAGCTGGTGCGCGGCCTGATGCTCACCGGCCGGCACCTGTTCGCGCGCAAGATCACGGTGCAGTTTCCCGAGGAGAAGACGCCTCAGAGCCCGCGCTTTCGGGGTCTGCATGCGCTGCGGCGCTATCCGAACGGCGAGGAGCGCTGCATTGCCTGCAAGTTGTGCGAGGCCGTCTGCCCGGCGCTTGCGATCCACATCGAGTCGGAGCAGCGCGACGACGGCACGCGGCGCACCACGCGCTACGACATCGACATGGTGAAATGCATTTTCTGCGGCTTCTGCGAAGAGGCCTGCCCGGTGGATGCGATCGTCGAGACGCGCATCATCGAATACCACGGCGAGAAGCGCGGTGATCTTTACTACACCAAGCCGATGCTGCTCGCCGTAGGGGACCGCTACGAGGAGATCATCGCCAAGGATCGCGCCGCGGACGCGATCTACCGATAGGGGGGTGCGGGGCGTGGCCCCGCCCGCACGGAAACAACAAAATGGTTCTTGAGACGGTCATCTTTTACTTTTTTGCGGCAATCCTGCTGCTGGCGGGGCTGCGCGTGATCACGGCGCGCAACCCGGTGCACGCGGTGCTGTTTCTGGTGCTCGCGTTTTTCACCGCGGCGGCGATCTGGCTGCTGCTGCGCGCAGAGTTTCTGGCAATCGCGCTCGTGCTGGTGTACGTCGGCGCAGTGATGGTGCTGTTCCTGTTCGTGGTGATGATGCTCGACGTCAACCTGGAGCGCCTGCGCGAGGGATTCTGGAAGAACCTGCCGCTGGCGATCGTGGTGGGGGGCATCATGGTGATGGAGATGGCGGCGGTGCTTGCCGGACGCTACTTCGGCATCGCGCCCCGGATGCGCGAGCTGCCACCGGGCTACAGCAACACGAAGGAGCTCGGGCGCGTGCTGTACACCGATTACGCCTATGCCTTCGAGATCGCCGCGGTCATCCTGCTGGTGGCGATCGTGGCGGCGATCGCGCTGACGCTGCGCCGGCGCAAGGACACGCGCGTGCAGCGCCCCGCCGAGCAGATGCGGGTACGCCGCGAGGACCGCGTGAGCCTGGTCTCGATGCCTGCGGACAAGGAGCGCTAGGGTGGGTCCGCTTTCGCTTTCGCACTATCTGGTCCTGGGCGCGGCGTTGTTCGCGATCAGCGTGGTGGGCATCTTCCTCAATCGGCGCAACATCATCGTGCTGCTGATGGCGATCGAGCTCATGCTGCTCGCGGTAAATCTGAATTTCATCGCCTTCTCGCATTTCCTTGGCGACATCGCGGGTCAGGTGTTCGTTTTCTTCATCCTCACCGTGGCTGCCGCGGAGTCGGCGATCGGGCTGGCGATCCTGGTGGTGCTGTTCCGCAATCTCAACACCATAGACGTCGAGGAGCTCGACACCCTGAAAGGGTGAGCGGCGGCGCCGCCGGCGAGACTCGACCATCATGATGAAGCTCCTCTACCTGCTCGTGCCGCTTGCGCCCCTCGCCGGGGCGATCATGGCCGGCTTCTTCGGCCGCGCCATTGGACGCAGGGGCGCGCATCGCGTGACCATCGCCTCCGTGGCGATCTCGTTCCTCGCCTCGTGCGTGGTGTTCGTCGACGTGCTGAACGGGAACGAGTTCAACGGCGCCCTGTATACCTGGCTCACCAGCGGCGAAGCACGCTTCGAGATCGGCTTCCTGATCGACCGGCTTTCCGCGCTGATGATGGTGGTGGTCACCTTCGTGTCGCTCATGGTGCACGTCTACACCATCGGCTACATGGCGGACGATCCGGGCTACCAGCGCTTCTTCGCCTACATCTCGCTGTTCACCTTTTCCATGCTGATGCTGGTGATGAGCAATAACTTCCTGCAGCTGTTCTTCGGCTGGGAGGCGGTAGGCCTGGTGTCGTACCTGCTGATCGGTTTCTGGTACACGCGGCCGAGCGCGATCTACGCCAACCTGAAGGCGTTCATCGTCAATCGGGTGGGGGACTTCGGATTCCTGCTCGGCATCGCCCTGGTGCTGGCGCACTTCGGCACGCTCGACTACGCGACGGTGTTCGGCCAGGCGCCCGCGCTCGCCGGGCAGACCATCGAGGTGCTGCCCGGAGCCGGCTGGCTGCTGCTGACAGTGATCTGCATCTGCCTGTTCATCGGCGCAATGGGCAAGAGTGCCCAGTTTCCGCTGCACGTCTGGCTGCCCGACTCGATGGAGGGCCCAACGCCGATCTCGGCCCTGATCCACGCCGCGACCATGGTGACGGCGGGCATCTTCATGGTGGCGCGCATGTCGCCGCTGTTCGAGCTGTCGCAGACCGCCTTGTCAGTGGTGATGAGCATCGGCGCGGTCACGGCGCTGTTCATGGCGATGGTCGCGGTGACCCAGTACGACATCAAGCGCGTGGTCGCGTATTCGACGCTGTCCCAGCTCGGCTACATGACCGTGGCGCTCGGCGCCTCGGCCTACGCTGCCGGCATGTTCCATCTCATGACGCACGCCTTCTTCAAGGCGGTGCTGTTCCTGGGCGCCGGCTCGGTGATCATCGCGCTGCACCACGAGCAGGACATGCGGCGCATGGGCGGGCTGCGCAAGCTGATGCCGATTACCTATGCGACCTTCTTCGTCGGCGCCTGGGCGAACGCGGGACTGCCGCCGTTCGCGGGCTTTTTCTCCAAGGACGCGATCATCGAGGCGGTGCACGCGTCGCAGACGCCCGGAGCGGGGCTGGCGTACGCCGCGCTGCTGCTCGGCGTGTTCTTCGGCGGGCTGTATTCGTTCCGGCTGGTGTTCTACGCCTTCCATGGCACGCCGCGGATGGACCGGGATGCGCTCGCGCACGTGCACGAATCGCCCTGGGTCGTGACCGTGCCGCTGGTGCTGCTCGCGATTCCTTCGGTGCTGGCAGGCGCCTGGATCGGCTCGGTGGTCTACGGAAGCTATTTCGGCTCGAGTATCGCGGTCCATCCGGAGCACGCATGGATTGCGCAGCTCGCCCAGGGCTACCACAGCGTATGGGGGTTCCTGATCCACGGGGTCACCGGCCCGGCGTTCTGGGTCGCCTTCTCGGGGGCCGCGCTCGCCTGGTATCTGTACATCGTGCGTCCCGACCTGCCCAAGCGGATTGCCGTGGCTTTCGGTCCGCTGTACGCAATCGTCGAGCGCAAGTACGGCTTCGACGAGCTCTACTCGTGGCTGTTTGCCGGCGGCGCAAGGCTGATCGGCCGCGGGCTGTGGAAGGGCGGCGACCAGACCGCCATCGACGGCATCATGGTGAACGGCTCGGCTCGGGTGGTGGGCTGGTTCTCGGGCGTGGTGCGCCTGGTGCAGAACGGATACATCTACCAGTATGCCTTCGCCATGATTCTCGGCGTGCTGCTGGTGCTGAGCTGGGTGCTGTGGCGCATCTGGAGCGGGACGGCCTGACGCATGCAGGGCGCGCTCCCGTACCTGTCGCTCGCCGTCTGGATTCCGATCCTGACGGGGCTTGCGGTGCTTGCCACGGGCGGGGACCGCAACGCCGGTCCGCAGCGGGCGCTGGCCCTCGCCGGCGCCATCGCCGGTTTCCTGGTCACGATTCCGCTCTACGCCGGGTTCGACCTGCAATCGAGCGGCATGCAGTTCGTCGAATTCGCGCCGTGGATCCGGCAGTTCAACGTCAACTACCACCTCGGCGTGGACGGTATCAGCGTGCTGTTCCTGCTGCTCAACAGCTTCATCACCATTCTGGTCGTGATCGCCGGCTGGAGCGTGATCGAGAGCCGCGTGTCGCAGTACTACGCCTCGTTCCTGCTGCTTTCGGGGTTCATGAACGGCGTGTTCTCCGCGCTCGACGGGGTGCTGTTCTACGTGTTTTTCGAGGCTACGCTGATCCCGATGTTCATCATCATCGGCGTGTGGGGAGGGCCCAACCGGGTCTATGCGGCGGTCAAGTTCTTCCTCTACACGCTCGGCGGATCGTTGCTGATGCTGGTGGCGCTGCTGTATCTGTACAACAAGTCCGGCGGCACGTTCTCGATTGTCGACTGGCACACGCTGCCCCTGCCGCTGGAGACGCAGGTGCTGCTGTTCTTCGGCTTGCTGCTCGCGTTCGCGGTCAAGGTGCCGATGTGGCCGGTGCACACGTGGCTGCCGGACGCGCACGTCGAGGCACCGACCGGGGGCTCGGTCGTGCTGGCGGCGATCATGCTGAAGCTGGGTGCCTACGGCTTCATCCGCTTCACGCTGCCGATCCTGCCCGACGCTTCGCGCGAGCTTGCCGGGTTCATGATCGCGCTGTCGCTGATCGCGGTGGTCTACATCGGCCTGGTGGCGCTGGTGCAGTCCGACATGAAGAAACTGATCGCATATTCGTCCATTTCCCACATGGGCTTCGTCACGCTCGGCTTCTTCATCTTCAACGCGCAGGGCGTCGAGGGCGGCCTGGTGCAGATGATCTCGCACGGCTTCATCTCGGCGGCGCTGTTCCTGTGCGTCGGCGTGATGTACGACCGCATGCATTCGCGCATGATTTCCGACTACGGCGGCGTGGTGAACACGATGCCGAAGTTCGCCTCCTTCATGATGCTGTTTGCGATGGCCAACGCCGGCCTGCCGGCGACCAGCGGCTTCGTCGGAGAGTTCATGGTCATCATGGGCGCGATGAAGCACAGTTTCTGGATTGCGTTCGCGGCCGCCACCACGCTGGTGTTCGGCGCCGCCTACACCTTGTGGATGTACAAACGGGTCATCTTCGGCGCCGTGGCCAACAAGCAGGTGGCCGCGCTCACCGACCTGAACCGCCGCGAGCTGATCGTGCTCGGACTGCTCGCTTTCGCGGTGCTGGCGATGGGCGTATACCCGCTGCCCTTTACCGAGGTGATGCACGCCTCGGTCAACGAGCTGCTGCGCCACGTGGCACAGCCCAAGATCTGATCATCCGGACATGTCCCCAGGCGCCATCGCGTTCATCGACCATCTTCCGGTGCTCCCGGAGGTCATCCTGCTGGTCGGCACCTGCGCGTTGATGATCGTTGACCTGTTCGTCAAGGACGCGCGCCGCGGCCTGAGCTATGCGCTGGCGCAGGCGATCCTGCTGGCCTGCGCGCTTGGCACGGCCTTTGTGATGTGGGGCGCCGGCGGCAGCCGGCTGATCATTTTCAACGGCCTGTACGTCGCCGACCTCATGGGCCACGTGCTCAAGCTGTTCGGATACATCGCCGTGTCGGCGGCACTGGTGTATTCGCGCCAGTATCTGCTCGATCGCGGGTTGATGCGCGGGGAGTTCCTGACGCTGCTCCTGTTCGCGCTGCTCGGCATGATGATCATGATCAGCGCCAACAGCTTCCTCACGGTGTATCTCGGGCTCGAGCTGCTCTCGCTGTGCCTGTATGCCATGGTGGCCCTGAACCGCGAATCGGCGGCCTCGACCGAGGCGGCAATGAAGTACTTCGTGCTCGGCGCGCTCGCCTCGGGGCTGCTGCTCTACGGCATGTCGATGATCTACGGCGCTACGGGAAGCCTCACCATCACCGAGGTGGCGGTAGGGGTCTCGAAAGTGGCGGGGAATACCGCCGAGCACACGTTCCTGGTGTTCGGCCTGGTATTTGTCGTTGCGGGCATCGCCTTCAAGCTCGGCGTGGTGCCGTTCCATATGTGGATTCCGGATGTCTACCATGGCGCGCCTACGGCGGTGACACTGGTGATCGGCTCCGCACCAAAGCTCGCGGCTTTCGCCATGGCGATGCGGTTGCTGGTGAACGGTTTGCTCGACCTTGCCGTCGACTGGCAGCAGATGCTCGCGATCCTCGCAGTGCTGTCGATGGCGCTGGGCAACATCACCGCAATCGCGCAGACGAACCTCAAGCGCATGCTCGCGTACTCGACCATCGCGCATATGGGCTTCATGCTGCTCGGCCTGCTCTCGGGCGTGGTCGGCGGCAACTTGCTCAGCGCCGTGGAGGCCTACAGCGCCGCGATGTTCTATGTCATCGTGTACGTGCTGATGTCGCTGGGCGCTTTCGGCATGCTGCTTTACCTTTCGCGCGCCGGCTTCGAGTGCGAGAACCTGGAGGACCTGCGCGGCCTCGCCCGGCGCAGCCCGTGGTTCGCGTTCATCATGCTGGTGCTGATGTTCTCGCTCGCGGGCGTGCCGCCCACCGCCGGCTTCTACGCCAAGCTGGCCGTACTTTCCGCCGCGGTGTCGGCGGGCCAGATCTGGCTCGCCGTAGTCGCCGTAGTGCTCTCCCTGATCGGCGCCTTCTACTACCTGCGCATCGTGAAACTGATGTACTTCGACGAGCCGAGGGACGCCGGCCCGGTCCTCGGACCGCCCGAGATGCGCACGCTGCTGTCGCTAAACGGCCTCTCGCTGGTCGCGCTCGGCATCCTGCCGCAGGGCCTGATGTCGCTGTGCTATCTCGCCATCAGGGGCCTCTAGGCGCGTGAGGCAAGCCCCGCGCAGCGTGGCCGCGCCGCCGATTCAGGCCGGCCGTCGCCGCCGATGAAGAAGGACGATCTGACCGAGGCTTTCATTTCCGGCGAGGACGTGTTTGCCGGCAAGCTGCTGCACGTCCGGCGCGACCTCGTGCGGCTGCCCGACGGCAGCAGCGGGGTGCGCGAGTACATCCGCCACCCGGGCGCGGTCGCCGTGGTGGCCCTGCTCGACGACGGCCGTGTGCTGCTCGAGCGCCAGTTCCGCTACCCGCACGGGCGCGATTTCATCGAGCTGCCTGCCGGAAAGCGCGATCCGGGCGAATCGCCGCTCGCGACCGCGCGGCGCGAGCTGCTCGAGGAAACCGGCTACGAGGCCGGACACTGGCAGCACCTCGGGGTGATCCACACGGCCATTGCCTACACCGATGAAGGCATCGAGCTTTACCTCGCGCGCGGGCTTCGCAAGGGCGAGGCGCGCCTCGAGCCCGGTGAATTCCTGGAGACGCTGGAAGTGCCCTTCGGCGAGGCGATTGCGATGGCGCGCGACGGGCGCATTACCGACGCCAAGTCGGTCGCCGGACTGCTCTGGGCGGAGAAATGGAGCCGGCCGCCGGCTGCCGCGCCGTCGGAGTAACCGCGGCACAAAAAAAGGGCCGGCACTGGCCGGCCCCGAGTTTGCTTCTCCTGCCCGCTAACCGCCTTCCTATCCGCAGACTCCGACATATCCGCAGGCGGTGCAGTAGTCGCAGCCGTCCTTGCGGATCATGGTGTAGTTGGCGCACTCGGGGCAGCGTCCGCCCTGCATTACCGGCACATCGCCCTTGTGCGCCGGTGCTTCGAGGATGCCCATCTGCTGCACTGGAATGCCCGCCTCGGTGAGCACCCCGAGCATCGCGTAGCGGTGCAGGATCAGGCGCGCCAGATACGAAACCGTCGAGGGGAAAGTCTGCTGCTTCTTCTCCCCGGGCACGAACGCCATGAAGTCGCCCAGCGGCTCCGGGAATTCAAGCAGCTTGCGCAGCTTCATGCCGATCCAGGCGGGATCCAGCACCCGCATGTCGAGCGACAGGATCTTGCACAGCCCGTCGAGCGTCCTCGGGTATTCGCCCGAGAGCCACATCGAATACGGCCGAGTGATCCCGTTCGGCAGCGTGATTTCCTTGAGGCCGATGACAAAGTCGTCCCCGGTACGCGGATTGAGCACGTCCACGGTCCAGGACATGGTGCCGTCGGTGCCGGTCTTGGGCTCCTTGCGGCTGAACATCGCATCGAGCACCGGCGTCGGCTCGCCTTCGGCAAGCGCGCCGAGCTGCTCGGCGCGCCAGCGCACCACCTGCGCGAACGCCGAGACGATCGAGGGCATGCGCTTGCGTTCGCCATGCGGCGGGAAAGGCATCTCGAAGGCGTCGTCGCCCGCGGCCTTGGCGAGGGTCTCGAGCTTGAGCTTGAGCCAGCCCGCGTCGTTTGCGCGCATATCCATCGACAGCGTCTTCGCCAGGGCGCCCAGGCCGCGCGGCTGCTCGCTGCCGTTGACCCATGCCTCGAAGGCGTGCGGCCGGCCGTTCTCGACATGGCCGACGAACACCGCGAAGTGGTAGTGCGGGTGCTCGATCATATAGGTCCACGCCGGGTTGCCTGCCGAAAGGTCCGGGCGTCCCGGCCAGCGCAGGCTCGCCAGCACCGGCTCGGGTACCGACTTGATCTGGATGCGCCGGTTGCGGTCATCGACGCGGAAATCCTGCGGCAGGGCGTGTGCGCCTGGCACTACGTCTGCCGCCGGCTTGTCGACCGAGAGCACCGAGCCGAGCACCTTGTTCGGTCGGTAGGTCGCGAGCCCCTTGAGGCCGGACTTCCACGCATGGAAGTAGAGGTCCTGGAAGTCCTCGTAGGGGTAATCCTCGGGCACGTTCACCGTCTTGGAGATGCTGGTGTCGACGAATGGTGCGACCGCGGCGACCATCTGTTCGTGTGCCTTGGCGGTGATCTCGAGCGCCGTCACGAAATAAGCGGGCAGGTTCTCCATGTCGCCGCCCGCGGCCTTGTAGCGCCGCCACGCGTGGTCCTCGACCGGGAACTCCTTCAGCGTGCCGTCCGGCATGCGCTTCTTGCGCGTATACGTCCACGAGAACGGCGGCTCGATGCCGTTCGAGGCGTTGTCGGCGAAGGCGAGGCTGATGGTTCCCGTAGGCGCGATCGACAGCAGGTGCGAATTGCGGATGCCGTGCCGGCGGATCAGCGCCTTGAGCTCCTCGGGCAGGCGTGCCGCAAAGCTCGTGCCCGAAAGATAGAGATCGGCATTGAACAACGGGAATTGCCCGCGCTCGCGCGCCAGTTCGGCGCTCGCCCGATAGGCGAAGTCGCGCATCGATTCGGCGATCCTGGCGCCGGTGCGGCGTGCTTCCTCCGTGTCGTAGCGCAGGCGCAGCATGATGAGCGCGTCGCCGAGCCCGGTGAATCCGAGCCCGACGCGGCGTTTGGCCATCGCCTCGCTGCGCTGCTGCTCGAGCGGCCAGGCGGTGACGTCGAGCACGTTGTCGAGCATGCGTACCGAGACTTCGACCACCTTGGCAAAGCGCTCGAAGTCGAAGCGCGCCTTGTCGCTGAAGGGCTGGCGCACGAAGCGCGTCAGGTCGATCGATCCCAGGCAGCAGCAGCCGTAGGGCGGCAGCGGCTGCTCGGCGCAGGGTTTGGTGGCCTCGATCGACTCGCAGTAGTTCAGGTTGTTGTCGCGGTTGATGCGGTCGAGGAAAAGAATCCCCGGCTCGGCGTGATCGTAGGTCGAGCGCATGATCTGGTCCCACAGGTCGCGCGCCCGCAGCTTCCGGTAGACCCATAGGCCGTCGTCGCGCTGGTAAGCGCCGGCGGCGATCTGATCGGCCGAAGGCTTGGCGCGGTGCACCAGCTCGGCTTCGCCATCGGCTTCGACGGCCTGCATGAAGGCGTCGGTGACGCCCACCGAAATATTGAAGTTCGACAGGTCGCCATGGTCCTTGGCGTGGACGAAGGCCTCGACGTCCGGGTGGTCGCAGCGCAGCACCCCCATCTGGGCACCGCGGCGCGCGCCGGCGGACTCGACCGTCTCGCAGGAGCGGTCGAATACGCGCATATAGGACACCGGGCCGCTGGCGCGGGAGTGGGTCCCCTTCACCTCGGCGCACTTGGGCCGGATCGATGAGAAGTCGTAACCCACGCCGCCGCCGCGACGCATGGTTTCGGCCGATTCCTGCAGCGCCGTGTAGATGCCGGGGCGCCCCTCCACGATCTCGGAGATCGAGTCGCCGACCGGTTGCACGAAGCAGTTGATCAGCGTGGCCTGCATCTGGATGCCGGCCGCCGAATTGATGCGCCCCGCGGGGATGAAGCCTTCTTCCTGCGCGGCGAGGAAGCGCTTTTCCCACAGGGCGCGCTTGTCTTCGTGCTCGACCTGCGCCAGGGCGCGCGCCACGCGCCGGCGCACGTCCGCCACCGAGGTTTCCTTGCCCTTGGCGTACTTCTCGAGCAGCGAGTCGCGGCAGATTTCCTGTTCGTCGAGCTGGGCTGCGCCAGCGATGGCTACGGTGCCGGTTTCGGATGTTTCCATTTTGTTTCTTCCGGTTCTGATTGGGTAGAACGAGGCGCTAAGGATACCGATTCACCGCATCCCCGGTGTCTCGCATGGCGATTTCTTACCCTACATCAAGTGTCATGCTTAGTCTATTGAATCCACAATATTTTGTGTATGAAATCTTAGTCGCTACTAGATCTAGTGGGGGACTGGAACCCGCCGCAAAATCATGCTGGCGGCGCCACGATTGCGGCATCCGCCTGATTGAGTATGGGGTTTTCGAGCCGCGGGAAACGCGTGACGACCGCCTTCGGTCGGCGATCCTGTGGCCGTGTCCATCCCACCCCTTGGGCTGTATAAATATACAGTAATCGGCGGGACAGTGACAAGTCCCCGCAGCAGGTTGCAGTCGCCGGGTCAGATCAGCGGCTTAGACGCGTCCGGCGGCGCGCGCGGCGCGGGCGGCGCGCTTTTCCTCGAACCGGGTGCGCGCCAGCTTGAGCAGGTCGGCAAGCTCGGCATGGCCGAAGCGTAGCGCGAGCTCGACCGCCGTATCGCCCTCCCGGGTGGTGATGGACGGATCGGCGCCGTTGCGCAACAGCAGCTCGACCATCTTCGGATTACCTTTCATGGCGGCGTAGGCGAGGGCGGTGTAGCCGTTCTCGTGATGCAGGTCGGGATCGAAGTTCATCGCCAGCACGCGGCGCGCGTAGGACAGGTTGTCGCGATCGATGGCGTAGAAGATTGCGCGCACGCCCTCCGGACTCGCCTCCTTCGGCGTGGGCTCGAGGCCGGTCGGAAGCAGGCGCACAAC
>JBFKUL010000019.1:0-20911 GCA_041635755.1 Burkholderiales bacterium
CGTCGTTCTGAAGGGCAACCTTTGTCCGGAGGGCGCACTCATCAAGGTCGCGGGACTGAAGTCCCTGGTGTTCGATGGCCGGGCTCGGGTATTCGAGTCCGAGGAGGCCTGTGCCGATGTGGTGAGAAAAAAAGGCTATAAGCCTGGAGAGGTCCTGGTGATCCGCAACGAGGGGCCCAAAGGCGGGCCCGGCATGCGCGAAATGCTGGGCATCACTGCGCTGCTGTACGGGCAGGGCATGGGGGAGAAGGTGGCGTTGTTCACCGACGGGCGGTTTTCTGGCGCCACGCGCGGGATGATGATTGGCTACGCCTCGCCCGAGGCCGCCTCGGGCGGCGCAATTGCCCTCGTAAAGACAGGCGACCGCATTACCATTGATGCTCGCAAGGGCTTTGCGACGCTGCATGTCGCGACGACCGAGCTGACACGACGTCGCACGGCTCGCAAGGCGCCCAAGCGCGCGCCGCTATCGGGCGTGCTGGAAAAATACGCCGCGCTCGTCGGCAGCGCGAGCCGCGGCGCAACGACCCACCGTGGAGCGGGAAAATGAGCGTCCGACCCAAGCTGGGCTACATCGGCATCGGACTGATGGGGCGACCGATGACCCTTAGGCTGTTGGCTGCGGATTTCGAGGTGGCCGTGTGGAACCGCAGCCGCGACAAGCTTGCGCCCGTGATCGACAAGGGGGCGACGCCGCAGGCGAGCGCCGCGCATGTTGCGCGCCAGGCCGACATCGTGATGATGTGTGTTACGGACCAGCAGGCCGCGGAAGCGGTGCTGTTCGGCACCGATGGCGTGGCGCAAGGTGCGTCGCGCGGCAAGCTTGTAGTGGATTTCTCGAGCATCGCGCCAGCCTCGGCACGGGCGTTTGCGTCGCGCCTGGAGGAAAAGGGCGTCGGCTTCGTGGATGCTCCGGTTTCTGGCGGCGTCGCGGGGGCTGAAAAGGGCACGCTCGCGATCATGGCGGGAGGTCGCGCCGAGCATATCGAGCGCGTGCGCCCGATCGTTATGCATCTGGCGCAGCGTTTTACGCGTATGGGAGACTCGGGCGCGGGGCAGGTGACCAAGCTGTGCAACCAGATCATCGTTGGAAGCCTGTTTCCGGTAATCGCCGAGGCGATCCGGCTTGCCGAGGCTGCCGGTGTCGATGCCAGGATGATTCCAGAGGCGCTCAAGGGCGGCTTCGCCGATTCGCTGCCGCTGCAGATCTTTGGCACGCGCATGGCAGCGCACAGCTATGAGCCGCCGCTTGGAACGAACGCGGTTATGCTCAAGGATCTCGAGAACGCCGCCGCGGTCGCAAGAGAAACCGGGGTGCCCTTGCCGATGGCACGCACCGCCGCGGAGCTTTATCGATTGCTTGGCGCGCAGGGCAAGAGCGAGTGCGATCCGGCGGTCCTGGTCGAGTTGCTTGCCGGCACCCGGTGAGCGCACGCCCTGCAGCGTCACGCAATGGCTCACGATCAATCTCGTCAAGAAAATGCGTGCGATAACGAAGAGCGCTCATGAGAATCATCAACGTTTGTCATCAGGCGTGCGCAATCTCACGCCGACGCGTTGTCTTTGCGGCGCGATTTCGATACGATGCTTGCTCGCTTGCGCACGCACACGATGCGGGCGCACGCAGTAGTCCGTTCGGCACGCTGGTGCCGGATTGAGAGGGAGAACGTATGCCATCTGTGGTCACCAAGGCGGCGCTGGTCGAGGCAGCGGCGAAGGCCGGCAATGTCAGCCGGACCGCCGCCGGGGAGGCGGTGAACGCGGTATTCGATGCGATTGTCAGCAGCGTCGCCAAGGGCAATCGGGTAACGGTAGTGGGGTTCGGTACCTTCCTGCCGCGCAAGCGCAAGGCGCGCGCTGGACGCAACCCGGGCAGCGGCAAGGAAATCAAGATTCCTGCAAAGACCATTCCGGCATTCTCCGCGGGTCAGGGATTCAAGGACGCGGTCGGTCGCCGCTAGCGCGCGCGCGGCAAGGGTCGCGCCGGAAAGGGCCGCGAGGCACGCTTCGCGGCCCTTTTCTTTTCTGGGCGCGCATCGCTCGTGCAGACGCGTATTGGAACGACTCGCCGCAGCGCCGCAAGTCTGCGAAAGTGAGGCATTTGCACGGGCGTTGCAAAGCACAAAAATGCTTGGCAGAATCCCTCGCGAACCGGCTCAACCCATGAACGGACCGCTCATTCTTTCGCTCGACAGCCACGGCATCCCGCACCGCTGGATCAGCTGGCAGCAGGCGTGCTTTTACTACGCGAAGAACCTCGTGGCGTGGACCATGGGGGATCGTACCTTCACGTTCTATGGCGGAATCTCGCGGCTCACCGGCGAGCGCTCGAGCATCACCGCGCACTCGATCATCGCGATCAAGGGCAGGGCGCTTGCCGCGCGCGGCTTCAATCAGGTGCCGCCGCTCAACAATCGGGAGCTGTTCCGTCGCGATCGGCAGATCTGCGCCTACTGCGGGGGCGAATTCAACTACTTTCGTCTCACGCGCGACCACATCACGCCGCTTTCGCGTGGCGGGCGCGATACCTGGATGAACGTTGTCACCGCTTGCCGGCACTGCAACGGGCACAAGCGCAACAGAACTCCAGAAGAAGTGGGCGTCGAGCTGCTTTATGCGCCCTACGTGCCGAACAAGGCCGAATACCTGATCCTGACCAACCGCCGCATCCTCGCCGACCAGATGGAGTTTCTCCGTCAGCATGTTTCGGCGCACTCCCGGTTGATGCCGGTACCGGCCTGAGCGACGGCGCCCCCTGACGGGCGCGCCCGCCTTAGCGAAGCGTTCCGCAATGCCCGATTTCTGGCGCAACAGCGGCTATTACCTTCTCAAGCGCGATGCGTTGGGCCGGCTTGCCGTGACCGACGATTTCCTCCGCGCCTACTATCTGCGGCCCGAGATACACCCGGTCGAGGATTCCTGCGAGGCTGAGCGGGCGCTGCACGCCGGATTGATGGCGCAACCGCGCCGGAAGGTCGCGCAGCCCGAACTGGACGCCATCGCCGACGAGGACGCGAAGCACAACTACCGGCTGCTGCTGCGTTTCAGGGAGCGGCTGCTCGAAGCAGGCACCGTGGAAGCGTGCTACCTCGCGATGTTTCGCGAGGGCGCGGTCGATCTGCCACCACTTTTTCTGCAGCAACTCACGCATGTCGTGCTGCGCAACGTGCTGCAGGACTGCAGCGACCCGCTCGAGGCGCGTGCGGGAGAGATTTTTTTTCGAGAGCAGAAATCGACCGTCCGCGACGGCCAGATTCTGGTCGCCGATCTGGAGACGGTCGAGCTGCATGCAGAGGGTAGAGCGTACGGAGGTCTCGGGCGCTTGATCGTGGAGGCGCAGGGTGAGCTCGGACGCACGGAGCTCGATGTCCTCGACACGGCAAACGCCGAATTGTACTGGCCACGCGAGGGCCGATTCGACACGGCGATCAGCTTGAATGTCGGACGCGCGGCGCTGCAGGCGCTGTGCCGAGTGATCGAGGCCTGGGTTGCGCATTTCTTCGGCGTCGAAGTGAAAGTGATTCCCCTGCGCAGCATCGAGGAGCGGCATTGGGCATGGCACATCGGCCTGGATGCCGAATCGACCGCCATCCTGAACGACCTCTGGAGCGGCAAGGAGGTCGAGCCCGGACGCATGCGGCGCGTGCTCGCGCTTTTTCGGATGGACTTTGCCGATGCGGCCGAAATGCGCGCCGACATTGCAGGGCGCTCCGTCTATCTCGCCCTTTCGGCCAACGAGGACGAGGTGGTTCGCATGAAGCCGCAGAACCTGCTGTTGAATCTTCCGCTCGCGACGCGCACGTGAAGCCGGCCTACTGGGAGCGCGCCAAGCGCGAGCTGGGGCGCCGCGACGAGGTCATGCGCGTGATCATGCGCCGCCATCCGCGTATCCACCTCGTGTCGCGGGGCGATCCGTTTCAGACGCTCGCCCGCTCCATCGTCGGGCAGCAGATTTCGGTTCGTGCGGCGCAGGCCGTATGGGAGCGCATCAGCGCGGCCCTTGTCGAGGTCACGCCGAACGCGGCGATCGAGGTTGGGGCGACGCGGCTGCTCGCTTGCGGGTTGTCGCGGCGCAAAGTTGAGTACGTGCTGGATCTCGCCGGGCATTTTGCGAGCGGGCGGGTGGTGCCACAGCGCTGGAGCGCCATGGAGGATGAACAGGTCATTACGGAGCTCGTCGATGTGCGCGGCATCGGCCGCTGGACCGCCGAGATGTTTCTGATCTTCAACCTGCTCCGGCCGGACGTGCTGCCGGTAGACGATCTTGGTCTACAGCGTGCGGTCAGCCTGAGCTACCGCAGGGGCCGGCGGGTCAGCGAAACGCTGCTTCGGCGCATTGCAATTGCGTGGCAGCCATGGCGCTCGGTTGCAACCTGGTACTTGTGGCGCTCGCTCGATCCCGTTCCGGTCGAATACTGAAATCCGCGTACAATTCGGCGGCGATGAAGATCACCTTCCTCGATTTCGAGCAGCCCATCGCCGAACTGGAGCAGCGCATCGAGGAGCTGCGCTTCGTGCAGGATGACTCGGCCGTCGATATTTCCGAGGAAATTCAGCGCCTCACGAAGAAAAGCCAGGCGCTCACCAAGGAGATCTACGGCAAGCTCACGCCGTGGCAGGTGGCCCAGGTCGCGCGGCATCCGCAGCGTCCCTATACGCTCGACTACGTGCAAATGCTGTTTACGCACTTTGAGGAGCTGCACGGCGACCGGACCTTCGCCGATGACGCCTCGGTCGTTGGCGGACTGGCGCGCTTTAACGGCGAACCGTGCGTGGTGATCGGGCACCAGAAAGGCCGCGACACCAAGGAAAAGATCCTGCGCAACTTCGGCATGCCCAAGCCCGAGGGATACCGCAAGGCGCTGCGGTTCATGCGGCTCGCCGAGAAGTTCGGTCTTCCGGTGTTTACCTTCGTCGATACGCCGGGCGCCTACCCGGGCATTGACGCCGAGGAGCGTGGTCAATCTGAGGCGATCGGCCGCAATCTTTATGTGATGGCAGGGTTGAAGACGCCGATCATCGTTACCGTGATCGGCGAGGGCGGCTCGGGCGGGGCACTCGCAATCGCCGTGGGCGACGTGGTGCAGATGCTTCAGTATGCAACCTACTCGGTGATCTCGCCGGAGGGCTGCGCCTCGATCCTGTGGCGCAGCGCGGAGAAGGCGCCCGAAGCCGCGGAAGCGCTCGGCATTACCGCGTCGAGGCTCAAGACGCTCGGCCTGATCGACAAGGTGGTCAACGAACCGCTCGGCGGTGCGCATCGCGATCCGCAAGCCACGGGCGCCGCGGTCAAGAAGGCGCTCGCCGAGGCGTACAAACAGCTTCAGGGAAAGAGGCCCAAGGAGCTCGTCGAGGAGCGCCTCGAGCGGCTCATGAGCTATGGCAAGTTCAAGGACGCCGCGGAGCGCTGACCCGCTCGGAGCAGTCGACCGGTTCCTTGCCACTGTCGATCTGCGCGGCAAGCGTCTCGTCGCCGGCCTCTCGGGCGGCATGGATTCGGTGGTGCTGCTCGACGTGCTGCGCCGCCTTGAATCGAAGCACGGGTATGCGCTGCGCGCGCTGCATGTACACCATGGGTTGAGCCCTAACGCGGATCGCTGGGCGCATTTCTGCGCCAGGCTGTGCCGGCGCTGGGAAGTTCCGATGTCCACGCGCCGGGTCAAGGTTGATGGCGCGCGTGGCCAAGGCTTCGAGGGTGCGGCGCGCGCCGCGCGGCAGGGCGCGTTCCGCCTCGCCCCCGGAGACGCGCTCGCCCTGGCGCACCATCTGGACGATCAGGCGGAGACGGTGCTGCTCGCACTGCTGCGCGGCGCTGGCGTGCGGGGCGCAAGCGCCATGGGGGCGAAAGGCCGGTTGGGCAGCTTGTGCGTGCTGCGGCCCTTGCTCGAAGTGCCGCGCGCCGAACTGAATGCTTACGCGGCGGCTCGCGGACTGAAGTGGGTGGAAGACGAGTCGAATCAGGACGACTCGCTCGCGCGAGGCTATTTGCGTACCCGCGTGCTACCCGAGATCGAGGCGCGTTACCCACGGTGGCGCGAAGCGCTGGCACGCGCGGCGGGCCATTTCGCCGAGGCCGACGCGCTGCTGCGTTCGCGGATCGGCAGCACGTCTCGGCTGACGGTTAGCGCGTTGCGCGCCTCAGGCGTCACCGCACGCCTGAGACTGCGCGATTTCCTTGCGGTGCATGGACTTCGCGCGCCTTCTGCGCGGCGGCTCGCAGAGATGCTGCGCCAAGTATGCAGCGCCCCTCAGGATGCGCGCACGGAAATCGTCCACGACGGTATGGCGTTGCGTGTATACCGCGGCGAGTTGCTGCTCGAGCGCAAGTCGCCGGAGCAGGAATTCGAGCCGCGGGTGTGGGCGGGGGAGTCGCGGCTCGACCTTCCGAGTCTCGAGGGCGAGTTGCGTTTTCGGCGCGTGCTGGGCGAAGGCATTGATCCCGCACGTCTGACGGGGCGACCGGTCCTGGTGCGCTTGCGGCGCGGCGGCGAACGCCTTCAGACCCATCCGAAAAGGCCCAGCCGCCCACTCAAGGACCTGTTTCAGGAAGCCGGGGTGCCACCCTGGCGCCGCGCGCGTCTGCCGTTGCTATTCTGCGGCGATGATCTGGTGTGGGCCCCCGGTCTGGGGGTGGATGCCGCATATCGCGCACGTGCCGCGCACCGGGGGATCGTGCCAGAGTGGCGCAGCCGTGCGCACTGAGGTGGGCGGCGGTACTGGAACGCCCGCAACTCTTTGTTTTTACGCGGAACGAAGAGTTCGCGTGCTACAATTTCAGATTCATTTTTTCAGGCGCAGGGAGAAGCAGGAATGGCGGTCGAGCGGACCCTTTCCATCATTAAGCCGGACGCAGTCAGGAAGAACGTCATCGGCCAGATCTACGCACGCTTCGAGGCTGCAGGTCTGAAAATCGTCGCGGCGCGCATGATGCATCTGTCGCGCGCCGAGGCCGAGGGATTCTATGCCGTGCATCGTGAGCGCCCTTTCTTCAAGGACCTGGTCGAGTTCATGATCTCCGGGCCGGTCGTCGTGCAGGTTCTGGAGGGCGAGGGCGCGATCACCAAGAATCGCGACCTGATGGGGGCCACCGACCCGAAGAAAGCCGCGAAAGGCACCATCCGCGCTGAATATGCGTCTTCGATCGACGCCAACGCGGTGCACGGCTCGGACGCACCGGACACCGCAAAGATCGAGATCGGCTACTTCTTTCCCGCCAGCGAGATCTTTTCGCGCTGAGCCCAGGCACACTGTTGCGATGAGCGCCAACCTGCTCGATTTCGACGCTGCGGCCATGGAGCGGTATTTCACCGGTCTCGGCGAGAAGCCGTTTCGCGCCCGACAGGTCCTGCGATGGATCCACCAGCGGGGCTTGGGCGAGTTCTCGCTCATGACCGATGTGGCCAAGGGCTTGCGCGAGAAGCTCGCGCATGGCGCCCGAATCGAGGCGCCGCAAGTCGTGGGCGACACAGTCGCCACGGACGGCACGCAAAAATGGCTGGTGAAGGTCGACGGCGCCAACGCGGTCGAGGCGGTGTTCATTCCGGAGTCCGATCGCGGCACGTTGTGCGTGTCGAGCCAGGCGGGCTGCGTGCTTGACTGCGCGTTTTGCGCCACCGGCAAGCAGGGCTTCAACCGCAATCTGACGACCGCCGAGATCATCGGCCAGCTCTGGATCGCGAATCGCGAGCTGAAGGCGGCCACCGCGGCCGAGCGTCCCATCACCAACGTGGTCATGATGGGCATGGGCGAGCCTTTGCTCAATCTCGATCAGGTGGTGCCGGCACTGCGCTTGATGCTCGACGACAATGCCTACGGCCTGTCGCGGCGGCGCGTCACGGTGTCCACGTCCGGCGTCATCCCGGGGATGGATCGGCTGCGCGAAGAGTGCCCGGTAGCGCTCGCGGTCTCGCTGCATGCGCCGAACGACGAATTGCGGGACCAGCTCGTGCCGGTGAACCGCAAGTATCCGATCCGCGAATTGATCGCCGCCTGCAACCGTTACCTGGAGCGTGCACCGCGCGACTTCGTGACCTTCGAGTACGTAATGCTCGATGGGGTGAACGACGCTGACGCCAACGCGCGCGAGCTGATCAAGATCGCTTCAAAGGTGCGCTGCAAATTCAATCTGATCCCGTTCAACCCGTTCCCGAATTCCGGTTTTGTGCGCTCGTCGCCCGAGCGCATCCGTGGCTTTGGCGACGTGCTGCGGCGGGCGGGTCTGACGGTAACGACGCGCAAGACACGGGGCGACGGCATCGCCGCCGCGTGCGGCCAGCTCGCTGGCGACGTCGTGGACCGGACGCGCCGCTCGGGCTCAGGCAACCTGGAACTGCAGCGCATCGCGAATCGGGAGCCGCGGCTTCCCGCGACCTAGGAGCCGTATCGATGAGACGACTGCTGTGCATCGCACTGACCGCGCTGATCGCGGGCTGCGCCGGTCAACCGCAACAGCGCGAGCTGACTGCGGATACCGGCACGATCGTCGGGGAGGTGAGTGGTCCGCGGAATCGCGCGCGCATCCACACTGAGCTCGCCTCGCTCTACTACACTCGCGGCAACATGGCGGTGGCGCTCGAAGAGCTGCGCATCGCGAACGAAGCGGATCCCGGCTATGCAGTTGCGCACAGCATGTTCGGGCTGGTGTACATGGAACTGCGTGAGAACAAGCTGGCCCAGCAGAGCTTCGAGCGCGCGCTGCAGCTCTCGCCCAACGACGCGGACATCAATCACAACTACGGCTGGTTCCTGTGCCAGACCGAGCGCGAGCCCCAATCGATCAAGTTCTTCCTGCAGGCGATCCGCAATCCGCTCTACCAGACGCCGTCACGCTCTTACGCCGCCGCCGGGGTGTGCTCGGTTCGTGCCAAGAATCTGAAGGACGCCGAAGATTTCTTTCAGCGGGCATTGAAGCTCGAACCGGACGAGCCCGCCGCGTTGCTGCAGCTCGCGCAGATCCGCTACCGGCAAGGCGATTTCGGGGAGGCGCGGCGCATGGTGTCGCGGTTTAACCGCCTGTACCGACCGAGCTCGGAGTCGTTATGGCTTGCGCTTCGAGTCGAACGCAAGCTCGGCGAGCGCGTGGCGGAGGCGAGCTTTGCCACCCAGCTGCGGCGCAATTTCCCGGAATCCAGGGAGTACCAGGCGCTGCAGCGCGGTGAGTTCGACTGACGAGGGCCGATGCAACGCGAGCCGTACAATCATGACGAGTTGCCGGCCGGTGAAGCAGGGCCGCGCGATGCCCCGATCGGCCAAGTACTGAGGCGGGCTCGGGAAGCGCAACATCTTTCGATCGATGATGTTGCCGATCAGCTGAAATTCAGCGCGCGCCAGCTTGCAGCGCTGGAGCAGGAGCGCTTCGGCGATCTACCTGGCAGCACGTTCGCGCGCGGCATGGTGCGGAGCTACGCCCGAATGCTCAAACTGGACGCTGAACCGCTGCTGGCGCAGCTTGAGGGCAAATTCGAAGTGCCGGACCCGAACCGGCTGCTTGCTCGCTATCGCCAGCCGGTACCGTTCTCCAACAACGCGCGGCGCTCCAATGTGGCGTACGCTGTGGTATCAGTGGCGGTTCTTGCAGTGGTCGCGGCAGTGGCGTTCGAATGGCAGCAGGAACGAAACAACGCCGGGCAGTTAGCGTTCGTTCCGGCGGCACGCGCGCCGGTCGAGCCGGCAAGCCCTGCGCCGGCGAGCGCCACGTCCGAGTCACCGGGGAGACCCGAGGTCGCCAGCGCGCCGGCCGAGGCGAGTGCGCCTGTCGCGCCGAAGCTGGCGGAGCCTCCCGTGCCAAAGCCGGTCGCCGCGCCCAAGGCGGTCGCCGCGCCGAAGCCGTCAGCCACTGTGGCGAAGCCCGTTGTCGAAGCGGCGGCAACGCCGCCGACGGACGCGCCACCCGCCCCGGCGGAAGCGACCACGGCGAGAACCACGCCTGCGAGTTCCGGACCTCGCGTCGTGCTGCGCTTCGAGGAGGAATCCTGGGTAGAGGTATATGACAGCACCGGAAAGACCTTGATGGCGCAGCTCAACCCGGCAGGAAGCGTCCGGGTGGTGCGGGGCGAGCCGCCGTACTCCTTGGTGATCGGCAACGCCCAGCACGTGCAGGTGGTCTACGGCGACAAGATCGTCGACCTGACACCACATATCCGGGTTGAAGTGGCGCGCCTGAAGCTCGAATGAGTCCCCTGGAACCCGCGACCGCACGGCGCAAGACGCGACGCGTCATGGTGGGATCGATCGCCATCGGTGGCGGCGCGCCGATCGTCGTGCAGTCGATGACCAACACGGACACGGCGGACGCCGAAGCGACCGCGCGCCAAGTCTATGAGTTGTGGCGCGCCGGCTCCGAAATCGTGCGCATCACGGTGAACAGCCCGGAGGCCGCGGCGCAAGTGGCCCGCATTCGCGAGCGGCTCGACGCCCGAGGTTGCGACGTTCCGCTGGTGGGCGATTTCCACTACAACGGCCATAAGTTGCTGACGCAGTATCCGGAGTGCGCGCAGGCGCTCGCCAAGTACCGCATCAACCCGGGCAACGTCGGCCAGGGCAAGCGGCGCGACGAGCAATTCGCGACCATGATCGAAGCGGCGTTGCGCCACGAAAAAGCGGTGCGCATCGGCGTCAACTGGGGCAGCCTCGACCCGGAGCTTCTGGCGTGCATGATGGACGAGAACGGCCGGCTCGCGGAGCCGCGCGATGCGCAGGAAGTCATGCGCGAGGCTCTCATCCGCTCGGCGCTTGACTCGGCGGCCCAAGCGCAGCAGCTGGGGCTGGCCGGCGATCGCATCGTGATTTCCTGCAAGGTGAGCGGCGTGCAGGATTTGATCGCCGTGTATCGCGCGCTGGCGCAGCAATGCGATTTTGCGCTGCACCTCGGACTGACCGAGGCCGGGATGGGCTCCAAGGGCATCGTCGCCTCGAGCACCGCGCTTGCAGTCCTGCTCCAGGAGGGCATCGGCGACACGATCCGCGTCTCGCTCACGCCGGAGCCGGGCGGCGATCGTACGCGCGAAGTCGTCGTGGCGCAGGAAATCCTGCAGACCATGGGCTTGCGCTCGTTCACGCCCATGGTGGCTGCATGCCCGGGCTGCGGCCGAACCACCAGCACCTATTTTCAGGTGCTGGCCGATCGTATCCAGGGCTACTTGCGTGCACAGATGCCGGTGTGGCGCGAGCGCTACCCGGGGGTAGCCGATATGCGCGTCGCCGTCATGGGATGCGTGGTAAACGGCCCCGGCGAGTCGAAGCACGCCGACATCGGTATCAGCCTGCCGGGCACCAACGAGGTTCCGGTCGCGCCCGTGTACGTCGACGGCGAGAAAACCGTGACGCTCAAGGGCGAGCGCATTGCTGAGGAGTTCCAGGCGCTCGTCGAGGACTACGTACGGCGCAACTTCGCGCCCGGCGCGAAGCGCTCGCGCCAGGCACGCTCGGTTGCGCCGAAAAGCATCCCGGTCAAGACGGTTCCGTAGCCGCCCGGAGGTCCATGAGCACCGCCATCCAAGCCGTGCGCGGCATGAACGACATATTGCCCGACGAGGCGAGCTTGTGGCTCGACTTCGAGGCCAAGGTGGGGGCGTGGCTCGAGCGCTACGGCTACCGCAACATTCGCATGCCGTTGGTCGAGCCGACGCAATTGTTCCGGCGCGCGATCGGCGAAGTGACCGACATCGTCGAAAAGGAAATGTACTCCTGGCGTGACGAGCTGAACGGCGAGGATCTGACGCTGCGCCCGGAGGGGACCGCGTCCTGCGTGCGGGCGGCGATCGAGCACAATCTGCTCTACGACGGACCGAAGCGCCTGTGGTACGTCGGGCCGATGTACCGGCACGAGCGGCCACAGAAGGGCCGCTATCGGCAGTTCCACCAGTACGGCGTGGAGGCGCTCGGTTTTGACGGTCCGGACGTCGATGCCGAGTTGATCGTGATGTGCGCGCGGCTCTGGAGCGCGCTCGGCCTTGAGGGCCTCCGGCTCGAGCTCAATACCATCGGCTCGGCCGAGGAGCGCTCGCGGCACCGCGCCGATCTCGTGCGTCACCTGGAAAAGAACGTCGAGCATCTGGATGCCGACGCCAAGCGCCGTCTGCACAGCAACCCGCTGCGCATCCTCGATTCGAAGAATACGATGGTGCAGGAGGTGGTGCGCTCGGCGCCGTCGCTGATGGATTACCTTGGCGAAGCTTCGCTGACGCACTTCGACGGATTGAAGCGCCAGCTGGTGGCCGCGGACGTTCGCTACACCATCAACCCGCGCATGGTGCGAGGGCTGGATTACTACAATCTGACGGTGTTTGAGTGGATTTCGGATCGCCTCGGGGCCCAGGGCACCGTCTGCGGCGGGGGCCGATACGACGGTCTGTTCGCGCAGATCGGCGGCAAGCCGGCGCCGGCGGCGGGCTTTGCCACGGGCAACGAGCGCCTGATTGCGCTGTTACAGGATGCCGGGCTCACGCCGGCACCGAGGGCGCCTGACGCGTACGTCGTGGCGCAGGGGGAGGGCACGCCCGAGTACGCGTTGACGCTCGCCGAGGCGCTGCGCGCAGCGGGCCACGTCGTGGTGCAGCATGCGGGCGGCGGCAGCTTCAAATCGCAGATGAAAAAGGCGGACGCGAGCGGCGCATGGACCGCCCTGATCATCGGCGAGGACGAGCTGCGCGCCGGGGAAGTGTCGCTCAAGGCGCTGCGCAGCGCGCAGCCGCAGCAGCGCATGGGACGCGATCGCCTGATCGGCGATTTCGCGCAGGTATTGCAGCAGCTCAAGGCATAGGCGGAAAGACATGGCACTCGATCTCGAAGAGCAGGAAAAACTCGAAACGCTCAAAGCATGGTGGAAACAGCACGGCAACCTTGTGCTGCTCGTCGTGGCGGCCATTGCACTCGCAGTCGCCGGCACGCAGGCCTGGCGCTATTACCAGCGCACCCAGTCGCTCGAGGCGAGCCAGCTGTACGACGCGCTGGCCCGGGCGGTCGACGCGGGTGACGCCAAGGCGATGCGCGACGCCGGCGGCGCGCTGATCGAGAGCTATCCGCGCACGCTTTACGCTTCGATGGGCGCACTGGTATCGGCGCGCTACAACTTCGACAAGGGCGACCTGAAGAGCGCGAAGGCGCAACTGCAGTGGGTCATCGAGCGCTCGCGCTCGGACGAGTTTCGCGACCTGGCCCGCCTGCGTCTTGCCGCGGTGCTGCTCGACGAGAAGGCGTACGACGAAGCGCTCAAGGTGCTCGACGAAAAGTACGCCGAGGCGTTCGCCGCCCAGGTCGCCGCGCTCAGGGGCGACGTGCTGGTGGCGAAGAACCAGGCGGCGCAGGCCAAGGCCGCCTATCAGCTCGCCCTCGACAAGGCCGACAAGCGCAACAACGCGTTTCGCGACAGCGTGCGAATGCGTCTTGAGGCGCTCGGAGGATGAGCATGCGGCGTGCGTTGGTGGCGCTCGCGGCCCTGACGGCGCTCAGTGGCTGCAATCCGTTCGGCTGGTTTGGTGACGATTCGTCCGGACCGAAGCCCGCCGAGCTGCCGGTGCTCGCCAAGGCTCAGAGCGTGCGCGTCCTGTGGAGCGCGAGCGTGGGCGCGGCCGAGCGTTTCTTTTTTTCGCCGGCACGCGCAGGCGACGACCTCTATGCCGCAGCGCGCGATGGCACGGTGGTGCGCCTGGATGGGACGAGCGGGCAGACGCGCTGGCGCGTGCAGCTGGAGCGCCGTCTTTCCGGCGGCGTGGGCACGGACGGCAAGCTGGTAGTCGTCGCAACGGACGAGGGCGAGGTTTATGCGCTCGACGCGCAAACCGGCAAGCAGCGCTGGAGCGCACGCGCCTCGAGCGAGGTACTCGCCGCCCCGGTGGTGGGCGCGGGGTTGGTGCTGGTGCGCAGCGGCGACAGCCGCGTCTTCGCGTTCGGCGTCGAGGACGGCAAGCGCCGATGGGTATACCAGCGGGCGGCCACACCGCTGCTGGTGCGCTCATCCGCCGGTGTGACGCTTGAAGGCGATACGGCGTATGCAGGATTCTCGGGCGGCAAGCTGGTGGCGATTGCACTGTCGAACGGCGGTGCGCGCTGGGAGGCGACCGTGGCGCTGCCGCGCGGCGCGACCGAGCTCGAACGCGTCACCGACGTGATCGGCGAACCGGTAGTGCAGGGACGCGAGGTGTGCGCCGCTGCCTACCAGGGTCGAGTGGCCTGCTATGAGGCCGCGAGCGGCACGCAGGTCTGGGCGCGCGAGTTGTCCTCGCTCACCGGCGTGAGCCTGGACGCGCGTCATGCCTATGTGAGCGACGATCGCGGCGCGGTGCATGCATTGGATCGAACCAACGGCCGCAGCGTCTGGAAGCAGGACCAGTTGTCGCATCGCAGGCTCTCGCTGCCGTTGCCGCTCGGCGCCGAGATCGCCGTCGCAGACCTGCAGGGTTACGTTCATTTCATGGCGCGCGAATCGGGCGCGCTCGTGGCGCGCGTGGCGACCGACGGCAGCCCAGTGCGCGCGGCACCGCTCAAGCTGTCCGTCGGCTTCGTGGTTCAGACGCATAACGGCGGCCTTTTCGCTCTGGCGCTGTAGGGTCAACGCGGCGTCGTGAAACCCGTGATCGCCCTCGTCGGGCGCCCGAACGTCGGCAAGTCGACGCTGTTCAACCGGCTCACGCGCACGCGCAACGCAATCGTGGTCGACGTGCCGGGGGTCACGCGCGATCGCCACTACGGCGACGGGCGGCTCGGTCCGCGCGCTTTTCTGGCGATCGACACGGGCGGTCTCGAGCCGGGCGCGAGCGAGGGCATCTTCGCGCAAATGGCGCGCCAGACCGAGCAGGCGATTGCCGAGTCCGACGCCGTGGTGTTCCTGGTGGACGGGCGCAGTGGACTGACGAGCGCCGACCGCGCCATCGCCGAGCGTCTGCGGCGGCTGGGTGCGCGCGTTCAGGTCGCGGTCAATAAGTGCGAGGGGCTTGCCGAGGACTCCGCGACCGCGGAATTCCACGAGCTCGGCCTGGGTGCGCCGCTCGCCATATCGGCGGCGCACGGCGAGGGCATTCACGACCTGATGGAGCGGGTACTCGAGGCGTTTCCCGAGACTGATGAGGGCGAGCCGCACCAGGACCGCCATCCGCGCATCGCGATCGTCGGGCGGCCGAATGTCGGCAAATCGACGCTGGTCAACGCGCTGGTCGGCGAGGAGCGCGTGATCGCCTTTGACCAGCCTGGCACCACACGCGATCCGATCGAAGTCCCGTTCGAGCGCAATGGGCGGCGCTACACGCTGATCGATACCGCGGGATTGCGCAAGCGCGGCCGGCAGGGCGAAGCGGTCGAGAAGTTCTCGATCGTCAAGGCGCTGCAGGCCATTGAGGCGTCGAACGTCGCCGTCATGATGCTCGATGCGTCCGAGGGGATCCAGGAGCAGGATGCGCACGTGGCCGGCTACATCCTTGAGCGCGGACGCGCGGTGGTGGTGGCGGTCAACAAATGGGATGCGGCGGACAAGGCGACGCGCGACCGCATCAAGCAGGAGCTTGCGTGGAAGCTCGGCTTTCTCGGCTTTGCCGAGACGCAGTTCATCTCGGCGAAGAACGCGAAGGGGCTCGGCGGGCTCATGAAATCGCTCGACGCCGCGTACGCGGCGGCGATGGCCAAGCTCTCGACGCCCAAGCTCACGCGCGCAATGATCGCTGCGGTCGAGCGCCAGGAACCGCCACGCCGCGGCACCATCCGGCCCAAGCTGCGCTACGCGCACCAGGGCGGCATGAATCCGCCGCGCATCATCATTCACGGCAACTCGCTCGATAAAGTGCCGGAGAGCTACCGCCGCTATCTGGAGGGCGTGTTCCGCAAGGCGTTCTCGCTCCAGGGCACGCCGCTCGCGGTCGAGTTCCGTACCGGCCGCAACCCGTACGCGCGGCGCTAGCGGCGCTAGCGTCGCTCGCTGCGGCGTGGTCCTTGGCGCACGGCGCGTCCCACTAGCTGCTGGACGGCCGCTTCGATGCCGCCACCCGGAATGGCAAGGACACGGCGCGTTTCGTCCGCGAGGTGATCGGCGTGGCGCGCTACTCGCTGGGTGCTCAGCGCTCGGCGTAGGAGGCGAACACGGCCGCGCAGCGCCGCGGCGCATCGCGCTCCGCATGGCAGCGCAGCAACCTAAACGCAGGGCTGCCCGCTGCGCGCGGAATGCGGCTCGAGTAGTACTGCCACAGGGTCTGCGCATGATCGCGGTATCCCGCGGTGAGGTATCCGGCCATCGACGCCATCAGCAGGTACTCGGTCGCCTCGCTACTGAGCTCGCTTTGGGTAGCGAGCAGCAGCGAGCCGACCTCCGCCATGCGGCCCGCGTCGCGCGCCCCCACCGCGCTGGAGAGCGCGATCCAACGCTGCTGGAAGGGAAGCAGCGTATCGTGGCAGGGTGCTTCGAGAATGCGTTTCCAGACCCCTTCCGTTTCGTCCGGCGCCAGGTAGGGGTTGAGCGCCTGCGACACGCGCACCAGGCTATGCAGCCACACGTCAAGCGTGCGCGGGTCGCGGCACTCGATCAGCCGCGTCTTGACGATCTCAAGGTCCTTTTGCAGCTGCAACGGAACGGATTGCGGCGCGGGCGTGGCGGGCTGGGTCAGAAAGCGATACGCATAGCGGGCGAGGCGCGCCTTCTCGATTGTCGTGAACGCATAGGCGCCGCGGAATTCCGGATCGGAGGGCCGGCGGCTGCGGCCCGGCTCGAGCATCTCCAGGACCGGCACGCCCAGCGCTGCGAGGCTGGCGACCTCGGTGGCGCTGCGCTCCATGAAGCGGTGCTTGGCGGCATTCAGGTCGAGCACCGGCCAGTAATCGGAGTTCGCCGGCATGCCGTAGCTCGCGAACAGCGGCTCGAGCGTCGCGCGATTGCCGATGTATCGTGCATCGAGATCGCCGGGGGTTCGCACGTGGACTGTCCAGAGCTCGCCCGCAAGCAGCGGCTGGTCGAAAATCCGCGCTTGCGGCGGCAGGTCAATCGGCGCCTCGCCGGCAACGATCAGCACGTCGTGGTCGCTCGCCGCGAACACCGCGTAATGCGGAAATACCTCTCCGAGCGCGCCCATCACCGACGCGAGCAGTGCCGCGTCGATTTCATAGAGCTGGAACCATTGCACCAGCAGCCCGCCGGGTTTCAGGTGGGTGCGCACCCGCTGGTAGAACTCGCGCGTGAACAGGCTCGAGACCCCGCTCACCCAGGGATTCGAAGGTTCCGAGACGATGATGTCGTAGCGCCGGTTGTGCGTCGAAAAGTAGGTCTTCGCGTCGTCGATCAGGATTTTGCTGCGCGGGTCGGCGAACGCGGCGCTGTTGCGCGGCAGGAACCCGCGCGAGGCCTCCGCCATTGCCGACTCGATCTCCACGGTCTCGACGCGTTCGAGCCCGAGGTTCTGCAGCAGCGTGTGCGTCGTGAGTCCGGTGCCGATGCCGATCACCGCCGCATGCTTGGCGTCCGGCTTGAGCGACAGCGGCAGCGCCGCGGTGAGCACCATGGTGATCTCGTCGGTGCCGCGGCGCGCCGATGGCGCATAGATCGAGCCGTCGGACTTGCCGTTGGTGCGGATGCTGGTCGCGTCCGGGTAAAGCACGAGGTGCACGGTCGCGGTCTTGCCGTCCTTGTTAAACAGGATCTTCGCGTCGCGCGAGCTCGATAGCTCGCCATGGCGGAACACGCCGGCGGTCATCTTGCGCGCGTCGAGCTGGAACAGGCTGGCAAGCGGCAGAAAGGCCATCAAGGAGGCGGCGGCCGCAAGGACAAAAGCGCGCCGCGTAGCCGCGTAGCGATAAAGCAGCAGCAGCCCGAGCGCCACGTCGACGACGCCGCCGGCGATCAGCGTCGCCTTGAGGCCGAGCAGCGGCAACCCCGCGTGGACGGCGAGCAGCACGCCGGCGATCGCGCCGAGCGTGTTGGCCGCGTACACCTGACCGATGGCGGACTCGCCGGTGCCGCAGCGAAGCAGCGCCCCGGTGATCAGGGGCAGCGTCATGCCGGCGCAGAAGGTCGCCGGCAGCATCACCATGGCCGCGATCGCCTGACCGGAAACGTTGAACAGCACGTATCCGCTCTCGGTGCGCGCCAGCCCCTTCATCAGAGACTCCATGACGCCGAAGGTCGCGTCGTACACCGGCAGCGTGGCGACGGCAAGAAGTCCCATCGCCACCTGCACCCAGCCGAGCAGGCGCTCCGGACTTCGTGTTGCATCGACCGCGCGCCGCACCGCCAGGCCGCCGAGTGCCAGGCCGAGAATGAAGGTCGAGAGCATGAGCTCGAACGAATGCGTCGACGCGCCCAGCACCAGCGACAGCATGCGCAGCCAGCTGATCTCGTAGACGAACGAGGCGAGCCCGGTGAAGAACGCGACTGCCAGCAGCAGTCCGGTCGCCCGCTCCTCCGTGCGAGTCCGCGCCGCGAGCGGCGCGCCGCGCATGGGGCGGGCCACGAACCACACTACGGCGGCAAGCACCAGGTTGATTGCGCCGGCGGTGCGCAAGGTGCCGGGCAGCCCGACCCAAGCGATCAGCACGAAGCCGCTGGCGAGCACGCCCACCGCCGCGCCGAGGCTGTTGGTGAAATAGAGCATGGCGACCGATTCGCCGGAGCTTGCCGGGTGCGCACGCACCAGGCCGGCGCTCATCAGCGGAAAGGTCATGCCCAGCAGCACCGACTGCGGCAGAATGAGCAGCGTCGAAACGCCGAGCTTGGCGGCGAGCGCGAGCCACTCCGAACCGAGTGCCGGGAGCAGAGTCGCGTGCGACCAATCGGTTACGGCGACGAATAGGTCGTGGAACACCAGCGCGAACACGCCGATAATCGCTTCCACCAGCGCGTAGCCCAGGAGCGGGTTGGAGATCCGGGCGGAAATGCGCCCGCACCAGGCGCTGCCCGCCGCGAGGCCGCCCATGAACACCATCAGCACCAGCGACTGAGCGTAGGCCGCGTGCCCGAGGAACAGCTTGAGGTAATGCGTCCAGATCGACTCGTAGATGAGGCCCGCGAAGCCCGAGGCGATGAACAGGACGTAGAACGCGGCGCGCGGCAGGCGGCTCATGGCGCGCGGTTATAGCATGAGCGAATCGCCGCTGGCGCTGCCCGGTCTAGCTTCGAGCCTTTGCAAGATACGCCTCGAGCTCGGAGCGCCGAGGCGCACCGAGCCGCCCGCCGAAGCGCAGGCACTTGAGCGCTGCCGCAGCCGTTGCAAAGCGCGCCGCCTCGAGCACCGGCTTGCCTTCGGCCAACGCCAGCGCAAAAGCGCCGTGAAATACGTCGCCCGCGCCAAGCGTGTCGATCGCCTTGATCTCGGGCGCGGCCACGCGCTCGATCCTGCCGTCGATCCACCAGAGCGAGCCGCCCGGCCCGAGCGTTACGCCGACCGTGCCGGAGACCAGCCGGCCTACGGCTTCGAGCCGCTGCTCGATCGAGTGGCCCTCGGCGAGGATTTCGAGCCCCGATTCGGAGAACACCGGATGGCTCGCGACGGTCGCGAGCTCTCGCAGAATTTCCCGCGGCGAGATGTCCGCGTCGAGCACCGAAGGGATGCCGCGCTCGCGCGCGGCGGCAAACAACTTTAGTGCAGCGGGGCGCCAGCGCGGATCGGCCAGCACTGCATCGCACTGCGCGACCCGCTCCAGCGGGAGTTCCGCGTCATGCTCGAACGCTTCCCGGTCGGAGTAGCCGCACACCATGCGCTCGCCGACCTCGTCGACCAGGATCGCAGAAGCGGGCGAGACGCGCGCGCCGCGCGCAATAAAGCCGCACTTGACGCCTTCGGCTTCGAGATCGGCGACGATCTCGCGGCCGCGCTCGTCTTCGGCAAGCATGCCCCAGAACTCCGCGCTGCCACCGAGCCGCGCAACGGCGACGGCCGCGGTCGCCGCCATGCCGCCGCCGACGCGCGCATAGTCGAACGCGCGCAGCTTGGTCGGCTGCGCGGAGAGCGACTTGACGAGAAAGACGTGATCGAGCGTGGCAACGCCAAGACAAAGAACTTTGGCCATGGCCTCCTTCGACCGTGCAACGACGCGTGGTTCGGGCTGACGCGGTCGCGAACCGTAATGATGCTAATCTCGCGCTGCGCCGCGTGTGGGTCGATCTTGCCTGCAGCGGCGTACTCTGTCCACGATGCCGGTCGCAGCGCGGCTCGCCGCATTCTATTTCGCGTACTTCGCGTACGTCGGCGCATTCGTGCCGTATTTCCCGCTGTATCTTGCGGGACGCGGCTACGATGCGCGTCAGATCGCGCTGGTGCTGGCGCTGCCGGCGATCGCCCGAACGTTCGCGCCGGCTTTCTGGGGCTGGTTGGCGGATCGCAGCGGCGCCTGGCGTGGCATCATCCTGTTTTCCTGCCTGACGCTGGTCGCGAGCTTCGCGCTGATGCCGTTTGCCACCGGCTTGGCGAGCCTCGCCCTGCTGGTCGCGGCAATGAGCGTGCTTTCCGCTGGGGCGTTGCCGCTGGTCGAGGCGATCACGCTCACGGCGCTCGCGGGCCGCAGCGGACACTACGGCCCGGTGCGGCTGTGGGGGTCACTCGGCTTCATCGCCGGTGTGCTCGCGCTCGGCAGCTGGCTCGACGCGCATCCGGTGCAGACTTTGCCGGCCACGTTGCTCGCGCTTAGTCTTGCGACCATGTTCGTTTGCGCGCTGCTGCCGCGGCGCGCGCCGGCACCGGCCACCGACGTCGGCACGGCGCTCGGCGCCGAGCTTGCGCGGCCGGCGATCCGGGCGCTGCTCGCTGCCGGGTTCTGCATGGCGGTCGCCCACGGCGCGCTGTACGCGTTCTTCACCTTGCACCTGGAACGCCTCGGCTATTCGGGAGCGACCATCGGCGCACTCTGGACGCTGGGGGTGCTGGCCGAGATTGCAGTGTTTCTCTACCTTCCGGCGATCTTTCGGCGTTTCGCGCTGTCCACCATCCTGCTGGCCAGCTTTGTC
>JBFKUL010000020.1:0-19730 GCA_041635755.1 Burkholderiales bacterium
CGGCAACATCGCCGCGACGGTGTCGCCCAGGCCGATGCCGCGCCGCTCGAGTGCCGATCCCAGGCGCCGCGCACGCGCGTAGGTCTGCTTCCAGGTGTAGCGCTCCTTGCCGTGGATCACGGCAACGCCGTCGGGATACACGTACGCCGCGCGCTCGAGGAACGAGAGCGGCGTGAGCGCGGCGTAGTTCGCGGGGTTGCGGTCCAGGTCCTGCTCGTAGGGATGGGGCTTCTTGCGCATGCGGTCTTGTTCCTCCTCGTCCTTCTCGTCCTTCTGTGGGCAAGTATAACGCCGCGAACTCAGGGACTTGGCCAGCGCCCGACGCGTCGGTGCAGGAACGCCACTCGGGGCATGCGGGGCGCGCGCATTGCCCCCGGTGCATCGCCGGTCCTGGCGGACACCGCGAGGCGCAACCGTGCAGCGCGCATTGACTCGACGGCGCCTGATGCGCATGCTCGTTCAGGCAAATCGGCAACGGTACATGGGCGAAGTCCTCGGCATCGACCACCTGTACGTCTCGGTCTCGGATCTGGCGAGCTCGGAGCGCTTCTACGACGCCGTAATGGGCATACTAGGCTTCCGCAAGAATGCGTTCGAGCTTCATGGCGAGCGGCACATCCAGTATTACAACCGGCACTTCGGATACGTGCTGCGGCCGGCACGATCGAGCGCTTCGCACGACCCCTACGCGCCGGGCCTGCACCACCTCTGCCTGCGAGTCGATGGCGAAACCGAGGTCCGGAGCGCTGCGGCGGCGCTCGCACAGGCGGGCGTCCAAGTCGGTGAACCAAAGCACTATCCCGAGTACGCTCCGGATTACTTCGCGGTATTCTTCTCCGACCCCGATGGTTTGCGGCTCGAGATCACGAATTACCGACGCGAGCGACGCGAGCGTCACGACCAGTGGGACAAGTCCTGAGGCGGCCCGCGGGCATCGCCTCAGGGTGCGTAGATCTAACGCCCGATGCGAGCACCGACGATGACGAAGATCCTGTTGATTCAAGGCCCGAACATGAGCTACCTCGGGCGGCGCCAGCCGGAGCTGTACGGCTCGACCACTGCGGCCGAGCTCGATGGGCGGCTGCGCGCACATGCGCGCGCGCACAAGTACGGACTGGACATTTTCTACACGCACAGCGAGGGCGACGCGATCGCGCGCCTGTACCGCGCGGTGGACGAGCGCGTCGACGGACTGGTCATGAACCCCGCGGCGTTTCTGTACGCCGGGTACGCGTTGCGCGACTGCCTGCGCGCTGTGCCGTTTCCGTACGTCGAAGTTCACATGACCAATACCGAGAAGCGCGGCTTGCGTTCGATCCTCGCCGAGACTGCAGTGGGCTTCATCGCCGGGTTCGGCGTGCAGTCCTACGTACTCGGCCTCGAAGCGCTGCTCGGGCACCTGAAGGCAAAGCGCCGCCCGTCCGCGACGCCGCGGCGCTCGCCCCGCAAGCGGCGCTGATTACCCCGTACATCGGCCAGGAGCGCACCATGCAGGGACACGTTCGATCAGATTGCGGCTGCAATGCCCGGCGACGAGCCATGCTGGGCGCGGCCACGGCGCTGCTCGCCGGAGCGGCGCACGGCTCGCCGGTGCGCGCGAGCGCCGCCGATATCGTCCAGCCGCGCGTGCCCGGACCGGCGGCGTTCATGGAGCGCGCCTTCGAGCTGCGGCGCCTCGCGATCGAGCGCGGCGATCAGCCTTACGGGGCGATCATCGTGAAGCAAGGGCGCATCGTGGGCGAAGGCGTAAGCGCGGTCGTCACCGCAAGCGATCCGACGGCACACGCCGAAATGCAGGCGATTCGCGACGCTGCACGCCGCCTCGGCACCCGCGACCTGTCGGGCTGCGAGATGTACGGAAGCTCGCGAGCCTGCACCATGTGCTCGGCCGCCGCCTACTGGGCAAACCTCGCGCGGCTGACCTACGGCGCCGCGGGCACTGACGCGGGTGCGCCGCGGCTCTGCTGACGCGGCCCCTGCGCCCTGCGATGAACGTCGTCACGCTGCTCACCGTTCGCAAAAGCGCGCTCGAAGCGTTTCGGACTTTAGAAACGCATGCCGCCGTGGTCATGTCCGACTACGGCGGACGCATCGAGCGGACCGTGGTGGTGCAGCCGGAGAACACGCCCGACGTGGTCATCGAGATCCACATGCTAACGTTCCCGGACCAGAAAGCCTTTGCGGCCTATCGGCGCGACGGTCGACTGACCCAGCTCGATCACCTGCGCCGGCAAGCGGTGGTGCGCTCCGAGCTGTACGCGGGCGAGGACGGTCCGGCCTATTTCGTCCCCCCGCTGCGGCACGGCCTCAAGGCGGCCAGGAACCTGCCCTCCGAGGCCGACCAAGCGACTTCGGTGCCCGATCCCGGGCTGTCGTTCGCCGTACAGAAAGCGGTACGCGAGAATCGCAAGCTCGAGGCGATCAGGCTGCTGCGCGAAGAGCGAGGCATCGGGCTGTTGGAGGCCAAGCACATCGTCGATACACAGGTCGCGGCGCACCGACAGACTTACGGCCCACCCCCGCCCTCGATGGATAGCGGCCTCGGCCGGCTGGTTTGGCTCGGCCTCGCGCTGGTCGCGGTATTCGCGCTGTTCTGGCTGCTCGCCTGAGATTGCGGCATCGGCGCGCGCCGCACGATTGCTGCGGTTACCCGGCGCGCTTCGATTTCCTCGCTCGCGCCAGCTTGGGTGGCTTGGGCGGCAGCTGGCGGACCTCGCCGAACGCAGCGTCGAAGAACTGGCCCAGGCGCATCGCGTCGCGCGCGATCACCTGCGGCAGAACCCACCAGTTCTTCATGCCCTTGCCGGTGTTGCGCGGATCGAAGCGGTGCGCGCCGGCGAGCTCGGGAAACTTGTCCTTGAGCGCGCCCGGCAGACGCAGCACCACGTTCTCCTCGTGCAAGCCGACAAAGAAGTTGCCGTTCACGAAGCACGCCGGATAGCCGAACATCTTCTTCGGCGAGACCTCCTTGTGTTTGGGGAGGGCGGCGCTGAAGCGCTCGATCAGCTCAGGTGACGCTTTTTTCCAGGTCATGGCTTTCCCATCAAGCCAAGTGGCACATTCTGCGCCCAACCGGCACGTGCCGGCGAACGGACTACTTTCCCGCGGCAAGCTTGCGCCAGATCGTTCCGTCCCTTGCCTCCTTCTCGATGCCGTCGAGCAGCTTGTCGTGCGCGGCGATCTCCTCCGGCTTGGCCCGCAGCACGACCAGCCCCGAAGCATCGATGCGCGCCGGCGCACCGTCGGCGTCGCGGGGCGCGTCGTCCGGCTCCACGATCAGGCTTTCCTGGCCGCGCGTCATCGCCAGGTAGGCCTCGGCGAGCAGGCGCGCGTCGAGCAGCGCACCGTGCAAGGTGCGTTTGGAGTTGTCGACGCCGTAGCGCTCGCACAGCGCGTCGAGCGAATTGCGCTTGCCCGGGTGCAGCTCCCGCGCGATCGCCAGGGTATCGACCACGCCGGCGACGTGCTGGCCAAGCTCGCCCAGCTGTGCCAGTCCGAGCTCCGCGTCGAGGAACTCGACGTCGAATGCGGCGTTGTGAATAACCAATTCGGCCCCACCGACGTACTCGAGGAAATCCCTGGCGATCTCGGTGAAGCGCGGCTTGTCGGCCAGGAACTCGCGCGTCAGGCCGTGCACCTTGGCGGCGCCCTCCTCGATGTCGCGCTCCGGATTGACATAGACATGGAAATGGCGTTCGGTGATGCGACGGTTGACCACTTCGACGCAGCCGATCTCGATCACGCGGTCGCCGAGCTTGGCGTTCAGCCCCGTGGTCTCGGTGTCGAGGACGATCTGGCGCGTGGCCATGGTGGATTACCTGGTGCGCGGCGCGCCGACGGCGTGAATGAAAAACATCGCGTCGATCATGTCAGCGCTCGTGCTCCATTTCGTCGATGCCCCGGTTGGCGAGCGCATCGGCGCGCTCGTTGCCATCGTGGCCGGCGTGCCCCTTCACCCAATGCCATTCGATCGCGTGGCCCTCGGCCAGGACCTCCAGCCGCTGCCAGAGATCGGCGTTCTTGACCGGCTTCTTGTCCGCGGTGCGCCAGCCGCGCCGCTTCCAGTCGTGAATCCACTGCGAGATGCCCTTCTGCACGTATTGCGAGTCGGTATACACCCGTACCGCGCAGCGTCGCTTGAGCGCTTCGAGCCCGCGGATCACGGCCGTCAGCTCCATGCGGTTGTTGGTGGTCGCGAGCTCGCCGCCGCACAGCTCCTTTTCGGTGCCGCTTGAGCGCAGCAGCACCCCCCAGCCGCCCGGCCCGGGGTTACCGCGGCAGGCACCATCGGCGTAGATCTCGACCGGCCTATCCATCATCGCGCTGCTTGCGGTGGCCGTTCGCCTGCGTTACCTGGCCATTGCGCTGCGGCGTGTAGGCAAAGGCGCGTCGGCGTGCGCGCTCCTTGCGCCAAGCCGGCGTGATCAGCCGGATGCCCTGGACGCGCTTGATCGCGCGCACCACGTACACGCCGCCGGCGATCGGCCACCAGCGCGCGCCAGCCCGCTCCATGAAGTCGAAGCGCTGCAGCCATTTGCGGCTCGCGAACGGCGGCGAATAGCAGCCGAAGGTGCCGCCGTTGAGCTCGAGTCCGAGCAGCGTCAGCCAGTCCTTCAGCCGATGCAGGCTGATGAAGCGCGCATCCCAGGGTGCACCGGTATTGCGGCGCGTGAACCCTTGGCGCACGCGCCAAAGCGAAATCGGGTTGAAGCCCGAAATCACGACCTGTCCTTCCGGGCGCAGCACCCGCTCCGCTTCCCGCAGCACCAAGTGCGGATCGGACACCGTCTCGAGCGCATGCGGCAGCGCAAGCAGGTCGATGCTCTGCGAAGCGAGCGGCATCTGCAGGGGGTCGGCGGCCAGTGCCGCGCCGCGCTCCAGGGCCAGGGTGACCCGGAACGTAATGCGGTTCTGGCGCAGAAAGTCGGTCTCGGGCAGGCCCGCCTGCACGCCGCAGAAGCCAAAGACGTCCTCGACGGCGTTGTCGAACTGCAACATTTCCCAATCGAGGACGTATTTGCCCTGCGGCGTGGAAAACCACTCGGAAAGCGAGGAGCGCGCACCGTTATACTTGTGCGTGGTTCCGGGTACAAAGGACTCAACAGGCGGTCGTTCCATGCTCGAAATCGTTCCGATCAGCGCATTGAAAGACAACTACATCTGGACGCTGCGCGACGCGAAGCACGCGGCCGTGGTCGATCCCGGGGAGGCAGGGCCCGTGCTCGACTACCTGGCGCGCGAGCAGCTGACGCTGGTGGCGATCCTTGCCACGCACCACCATCCCGATCATGTCGGCGGCATCGACGCGCTGCTCAAGCAGCGCATGGTGCCGGTGTTCGGTCCGCGCAAGGAGCCGATCCCCGGCATGACGCACCCGGTGACCGAGGGCGACAGCGTTTCGATCCCGGAGCTCGGCGCGAGCTTCTCGGTGCTCGACATTCCGGGGCATACGCGAGCGCATGTGGCCTATTATGGCTTGGATTCGCTGTTCTGCGGCGACACGCTGTTCGCGTGCGGATGCGGACGACTGTTCGAGGGTACGCCCGAGCAGATGTACGCGTCGCTGCAGAAGCTGCTCGCGCTGCCCGATGAGACGAAGGTCTACTGCGGACACGAATACACGCTCGCCAACATCCAGTTTGCGCGCGCGGTGGAGCCGCATAACGAGGCGCTCGCGGCGCGCGAGGCCGACGAACAGAAGCTGCGCGCGGTCGGCAAGCCGACGCTGCCCTCCACGGTCGGGCGCGAGAAGGCGACCAATCCGTTTCTGCGCTGCCTGGAGCCCGCGGTGATCGACTCGGCCAACAAGTATCTCGGCAGCCGTCTCACCGATCCGGTGCGCGTGTTTGCCGCGATCCGCGACTGGAAAAATCGGTCTTGAGCCTGGCATCGAGTACGCTCCGATACCAGGCGCGGCGCGCGGCGCGACGCGTGAGTGCCGGCGTACTGGCCGTGCTGCTCGCGGCTTGTGCGTCGCGGCAGGAGCCGGCGTCCAATCCGCCAATCGCGCAGCCGAGCGTTGCGACGGTATCTTCCGCTGCCGCCGACGCAAAACCCGCGCCGGCGGTGCCGAAACCCTCGTTGCCCGAACCGCGAGGCATCGCCGACGACACGTCAGCCAAGATGTCTTCGCCGGACGCGAAGCCGCAGAAGGCGGCAGCGGCGCCGACGGCGCCGTCCGGCACCACCGAGAACGCAGCCACGATTGCGGCGGCCGCTCCCTCACCTGCTGCGGCGACGCTCAAGCCGGCACCGGCGAAGCCCACCGCGCCCAGCGCACCCAGCGTACCCAGCGCACCGCTCGACGCGGCAAGCCTGCCGCCGTTCGATGGCGAGGAGCAGGAGGTGCGCGAGCCGCTACGCGGCCTGGCGAAGATCGACCGCACGTTGCCGCCCGACGACCTCTGGCAGCGCATCCGCCTCGGCTTCGCCATGCCGGACATCGACAATCGGCTGGTGCAGGACAAGATGGCTTATTACGCCGCGAGGCCAGACTACCTGCAGCGCATCTTCGAGCGCGGCCGGCTGTATCTGTTCCACATCGTCGAGGAGCTGGAGCGGCGCAACATGCCCACCGAGCTCGCGCTCCTGCCGATGGTCGAAAGCGCTTTCAACCCGATGGCCTACTCGCGCGCGCACGCCTCGGGCCTGTGGCAGTTCATCCCCGGGACCGGCAAGCGCTACGAGCTCAAGCAGAACTGGTGGTACGACGGACGGCGCGACATTGTCGACTCGACCTCGGCGGCGCTCGATTACCTGACCGACGTCTACGAGATGCACGGCGACTGGCACCTCGCGCTCGCCTCCTACAATTGGGGCGAGAACGCGGTGGCGCGCGCGCTGGAGAAAAATCGCAACGCGAAAAAGGCGCTCGACTACTCCAGCCTGACCATGCCGAAGGAGACGCGCCACTACGTGCCGAAGCTGCAGGCGCTCAAGAACATCATTCTCGACCCGGCGCCGTTCGGCGTCGTGCTCGAGCCGATTCCGAACCAGCCCTACTTCGCCACGGTTGCGAAAACCCGCGACATCGACGTACGCCTTGCAGCCAAGCTCGCGGAAATGCCGGTCGAGGAGTTCGTCGCCCTCAACCCGGCGTTCAGCCGCCCGCTGATCCGTGCCGAGCTCACGCCGAGAATCGTCCTGCCGGCCGACAAGGTTGAGTTGTTCCACGACAATCTGGAAAAGCATGACGATGGGGCGCTGGTGTCCTGGCAGACCTACCGCCCGAAGCCCGGGGAATCGCTCGAGGCGATCGCCACGAAGTTCAAGCTGCCGGTCGCGAAGCTCATGGAGGTGAACGGCATCACCCGGCGCAACCGCACCGTGCCGAACCCGCTGGTCGTGCCAAAGGTCGGCAGCCGATTGGAAGTCTCGCGCATGCCGATCATGTATGCGCCGCCGATCCCGGTGAGAGCGCCGCGTGCCCGGTCCCATCTCGTGAAATCCGGCGAGACGTTTTCGTCGATTGCGCGGCGCTACGGCGTCAGCGTCGAGGATCTGAAGCGCTGGAACCGCATTGCGCAACCGGTCGCCGGACATCGGCTCACGGTGTATCCGCGCTCGACGCAATAGCGGTGGCATCTGGCGGTGCCGGTTTTCCGCAAAAGTTGAATGCGAAATAATATATAATAATCAATAAGTTCAGTATATTATTTAAAGTATATTATTGATCACATCGCAAGCCGTGCCGGGACCACGCTTGCGGCCCTCGATTCAACGACGGTAACGCTCGAAGGTCTTCGCTGCGGCCGCGCCCTGCGCGTTCTCGCGGTAGGTCTCGGTCGCAAGCGCGTCGAGCGCCCCGACCAGACTGCGCTCGGCGAAGAAGCGCTTGGTTGCGGCGACCGCGGCGGGCGGGAGCTCGGCGAGCCGCTGCGCTAGCGCCGTCGACTCGGCGCGCACCCTTGCCGCAGGCACCGAGTACTCGGCAAGGCCTCGTGCGAGCGCGGCCCGCCCGTCCAGCGTCTCGTGCCCGAACACCAGCGCGCGCGCCTTGGCCACCCCGACCCGGGCCACCAGGCAGTCGATGCCCCACGGTGGAAAGAACCCCAGCTCGACCTCGGGCAGGCGCCAGCGCGCCTCTTCAGCGCTCACCACGAAGTCGCAGGCGATGGCCAGCATAAAGCCACCCCCGAGCGCAAATCCGTGCACCGCGCCAACGACCGGTTTCGGGTGCGACACCATGGCACGCAGCAACGCCGCCTTCTCGCGCGCGATCTCGAGGCGCCGCTCGAGGCTCTCGCGCGCCATTTCCTTGACGTCGGAGCCCGCGCAGAAGCCCTCCCCCCTGCCCGCCAGCACGATCGCCCGCACGTCCTCGTCGGCCGCGAGCGTCTCGAGCCTGCGGGCGAGCACCCCAGTGAGCGCCGCATCCAGCGCATTGCGCACGCTCGGGCGGTCAAGCTCGAGGATCGCGACCGGGCCTTCGCGGCTGAGCTCGAGCACCGTTCTCCCCTAGCGGTGAAGCACGCAGGCGACGCTGCGCGTCTGCGTGAGCCGCACCGACTCGGGATAACCCTTGGAACACTCCGGCCGCACCTTCGGGCAACGCGGATGGAAGTGGCAGCCCGAGGGTGGATTCGCGGGCGAGGGCAGCTCGCCCGAGAGCCTGACGATCTCGCGCGCCCCCTCGAGGGTCGGCACCGCCGAAAGCAACGCCTGCGTGTACGGGTGCTTCGGCGCGCGCAGCACCTCGTCCACCGTGCCGCGCTCGACGATGCGCCCGAGGTACATGACCGCCACCTCATGCGCGAGGTACTCGACCACCGAAAGGTTGTGCGTGATGAACAGGTACGCGATACCGAGGCGTTCCTGCAGCGAGCGCAGCAGATTGAGGATCTGCGCCTGTACCGAGACGTCGAGCGCGCTGGTGGGTTCGTCGCATACGATCAACTTCGGATGAACCGCGAGCGCGCGCGCGATCGCGATGCGCTGACGCTGGCCCCCGGAAAACTCGTGCGGGTAGCGCCCTTTCGCCTCCGGCGCAAGCCCCACGCGCTCGAGCATTTCGTCGGCGAGCGCCATGCGCTCGGCATCGTCCCGCCCGACCTTCAGACTCTTCATGCCCTCGAGCAGAATGTCCGCCACGCGCATGCGGGGATTCAGCGACGCGTAGGGGTCCTGGAAGATGATCTGCATGGCATTGCGCCGCGCCCGCAGCGCGCCTCGCGACAGGCGCGTCAGCTCGCTGCCCTGACCGTTTTCGTAGAGCAGGACACTGCCGCCCGTGGGCGGCTCGAGCTGCAGGATGCCCTTTCCGGCGGTCGTCTTGCCGCAACCGGACTCCCCCACCAGCGCGAGCGTTCGCCCGGCACGGATCTCCAGCGAGACCCCATCCACCGCGCGCACGTGACCGATGGTGCGGCGGAACACGCCGGCGCGGATCGGAAAGTGCACTTTGAGGTCCTTCACCTCAAGGAGCTTCTCCCCCGCCGCGGCCGGCGACACCGACGAAGGCGCATCCTGCGCCGCCTCCCGCGGACCTGCCGGGCCGCGCTCGCGCAGGTGGCAGCGCACCTGGTGCCCACCCTCGAGCTTGAGCAGCCGCGGCGCCTCGCGCCGGCAGCGATCGAACACGAACTCGCAGCGCTCGGCGAAACGGCACTCGGCAAACGCGCGCGTCAGCGGCGGCACCTGCCCCGGGATCACCGCCAGCTCGCCGCCGCGCTTCTCCGGTGTAGGCAACGCGGCGAACAGCTTCTGCGAGTACGGGTGCTGGGGCGCGCGCATGAACGACTCCCGCGAGGCGACCTCGACGATCTCGCCGGCATACATCACCGCCACCCGGTCCGCGAGACGCGCCACGATGCCCAGGTCGTGCGTGATCAGCAGGATCGCCATGCCCCGTTCGTGCTGCAGCTTGGCCAGCAGATCGAGGATCTGCGCCTGAATCGTGACATCGAGCGCGGTGGTCGGCTCGTCCGCGATCAGCACCTCGGGGTCGACCGCGAGCGCCGCTGCGATCATCACGCGCTGCTTGAGCCCGCCGGAAAGCTGGAACGGGTACTCGTCCAGGCGCCGCATGGCGTCCGGGATGCCGACCGCATCGAGCAGCTCGAGCGCCCGTTTCCGTGCCTCGGCGCCGGAGCGCTCGCTGTGACGGCGGATCACCTCGATGATCTGGTTGCCGCAGGTGAGCACCGGGTTGAGCGAGGTCGAGGGCTCCTGGAAAATCATCGCCACCCGCCGGCCGCGCACGGCGCGCATCGCCGCCTCGGGCAGCGCGAGCAGGTCCTTGTCCTCGAGCAGCACACGGCCCTCGGCAATGCGGCCTACCTCGGGCAGCAGGCGCATGATCGAGAGCGCCGTCATCGACTTGCCGCAGCCCGATTCGCCCACCAGCGCGAAGCACTCGCCGGCACGGATCTGGATGTCGATGCCGTCGACGGCGCGCAGCGGCCCCTGAGCGGTCTCGAGGTGCGTGGCGAGGTTCTCGACCGAAAGCAGTGTCCGGCTCATGCGGCCGAACCTTTCGCGGCAGGCAGGGCTCCGACCCGCACGCGCGGGTCGAAGCCGTCGCGCACCGCGTCGGCGAACAGATTTGCCGCGAGCACCAGCGCGAACATGAACACGAACGCCGAGGCGAGCGACCACCACACCATCGGCTCGCGCGCCATCTCGAGGCGCGCCGAATTGATCATGGTGCCGAAGCTGGTGGTCGACGGATCGACGCCGACCCCGACGTAGGAGAGCACCGCCTCGGCGAGCACCAGCCCGGAGAAATCCATGACGAGCGCGATGATCACGATATGCGCTACGTTCGGCAGGATGTGGCGCCCGAGGATCCGCGAATCCGATACGCCGAAGGCGTGCGCCGCCTGGATGTACTCCAGGCGGGAGAGTTTGAGCGATTCGCCGCGCAGCAGGCGCGCCAGGCCGGTCCAGCTGGTCAGGCCGAGGATGATGCACAGGAACAGCAGCCGCAGATCGGCGCGCTGCTCGGAGGTCGGAAACAGGTCCGGATGCGTATCGATGTAAACCTGCATCATGAGCACTGCCGCCGCGATCAGCAGCACCGCCGGGATCGAGTTGAGCGTGGTGTAGACGTACTGGATGACGTCGTCCACCCAGCCGCGGAAGTAGCCCGCGGCGATCCCCGCGAGCACGCCCAGCGGCAGCATCACCAGCGTGGTCAGCATGCCGATGACGAGACTGGTGCGAATCGACTTGAGCGACAGGTAGAACACGTCGAGCCCCACCTTGTCGGTGCCGAGCACGTGATAATGGCCCGAGAGCGCGAACAACGGCGTGAGCGTGAGCATCAGCACGAGCAGCGTCACGAGCGCCACGCGCCACGGGAGCTCGGTCTCGCCTCGCCACAGCGTGCGCCAGCCATCGCCCAGCCCCCGCCCGCGCGCGCGTGCCACGGGCCACGCGGCGAGGCCTGCGATGACCAGCCAGGCGAGTGCCGCGCCAAGCATCGCCGCGCCACCGCGCCGGGCGAGGTCGGCGCCGCGCTCGGCCTCGTCCTTCAGGTGAACACCGCCGTAGAGCAAACGCGGGAACTCGCGCGCCACGCGGCCATCAGGCAGCTCGACCTGCTGGCGCGAATAAAGGCGTGTGGCGAACGGCGCCGAGTAGGTTTTCTCGACGCGCTCGCGCAGGTGCACGAGCGCGAGATCGAGGACCGAGAGCACCTTGACCGCATAGGCCGGGGTCTTGCCGGGCTCGGCCGGCAGCCGCGGCCGGAAATGCAGCGAGTCGGCGAGGCCGATGATCAGGAAGGCGACGAGCACCACCGACGTGACCATCGCGGCCGGGCTGCGAAACACGCGCTTCCAGGGTGCCGCGAGGTGCGGCCGGCCCGCGCAGTAGAAGCCGTAGCCGGCGATGGTGCCGATCAGCAGCCACAGCAGTACGTCGGTCCACAGCGGGACGGGCAGGAAAGGCATGGCTCGGTTCAGCCGCTCAGTTCAGTCGAATCCGGGGATCGACGAAGGTGTACGAGATATCGGTCAGCAGCAGCCCGAGGATGTAGAGCACCGAGCCGATGAACACCATCGAGCGCACCACCGCGAAGTCCTGCGCCTGGATCGCGTCGATCGTATAGCTGCCCAGACCCGGAATGCCGAAGAACGACTCCACAATCAGGCTGCCCATGAACAGCAGCGGGATCACCACCACCGCGCCGGTGAGGATCGGAATCATTGCGTTCTTGAGCACATGGCGGAACAGCACCGCATTCTCCGACAGACCCTTGGCGCGCGCGGTGCGCACGTAGTCCTTGCCCATCTCCTCGAGAAACAGCGTGCGGTACCAGCGGCTGCCCGAACCGATGCCGCCGATCACGCCGATGATGACCGGAAGGATCAGGAACTTCACCGCGTCCAGGCCCTGGTCGAAGCCCGAGATCGGCACCAGGTGCCAGAGCTTGGAGGCGACGTACTGGCCGCCGATGATGTAGAACAGCGTCGAGATCGACATCATCGCCACGCACAGCACCACGCCCCAGAAATCGAGGTACGTGGCACGGAAAAACGCCATGAACAGGGCGAAGGTGATGTTGACCGCGATCCCGACCATGAATACCGGGATGGCGAGCGCCAGGCTTGGCCACATGCGCGTGCGGATCTCGTGGCCGATGTCGCGCTTGTCTTCCGCGGCGCCGAACTCGAAGGCGAACAGCTTGACCGACTTGTCGAAAAAAATCGTGTCGGTCAGCGCCTTCGCGCCACCCGCCTCGCTGTTCCAGAACAGCGGTTTGTCGTAGCCGCGCTCCGCCTTCCACTTCTGGATCGCCTCGGGCGTGACGCGCTTCGCGCCGAGCTGCATGCGCGCCACGTCGTCGGGCGTGTTGACGACGAAGAACACCCCGAAAGTGATCAGGTTGACCCCGATCAGGATCGGAATCGCGTACAGCGTGCGCCGAATGATGTAGCCCAGCATTTCAGTCCGCGCCCGCCGGCCGTGCCGCCATGCGCTCGCGCCGGCGATAGCTTCGCACCGCCGGGATCGCCGTCGCGACCAGTGCCAGCACGATCAGCACGAGCGGCCAGAGCACGGGCCGGTTCCACGCCTCGCGCGCCGCGGCCCGCTTCGCCGCGTCCACGCGCAGGTACTTGAGGCCGTTTCGGGCCATGTTGTTCGGCTTCATGTTCGTGAGCCACTCGTGGAACAGCGAGAAGTCCTTGGGATGGAAGCCGAACATCCACGGCGCATCGCGCTGCACGATCTCGATCATGCGCTCGAGGATGCGCTCGCGCTCGGGCGAATTGGGCATGTTCTTCATCTGCTCGAACAGTCGGTCGAATTCCGGATTGACGTAGTTCGAGGAGTTCTCGCCCTGGTTCTTGGCCCGACTCTGCGCACCATGCAGCAGGAACATGAAGTTCTCCGGATCCGGATAGTCCGCGTTCCAGCCCAGGATATAGATCTGCTGGCTGCCTTTACGGATCTTTTCCTGGAAGCGGTTCCAGTCGGTCTCGCGCACCTCGAGCTGTATCTGCAGCTTGGCGAACTGCTTGCGGAACCAGTCCAGGCGCGGCTTGTCGCCCGGCCCGCGCGCCACGGTATCGAGGTACACCACCAGCGGCTTGCCGCTTTTCGCATCGCGCCCGTCCGGGTAGCCCGCCTCGGCGAGCAGCCTCTTCGCCTCCTCGATGGGACGGCGGCGCGCGGCGCCGTCGCGCCAGACGTGCGTCACCGGGTTCATGCCTTCCTGACCGTCGCGCCAGCCGACGATGCCCGGGGCAAGCGGACCGTGCGCCACCAGCCCGCGCCCGTTGGCGAAGATCGACAGGTACTCCTCGACGTCGACCGCGATCGAGATCGCCTGGCGCAGCTTGCGGCTACTCTCCGAGGCGCCGCCCACCACCGGATCGAGCCAGTTGAAGCCGAAGTAGATGATGGTGGTCGCCACCGAGGTGCGCAGCCGGATGCCACGCTCGCTCATCTCGGAGGTCAACGCCGCATCGCCCTCGATCGAGATGCGCACCGCCTGGTCGAAGTTGTCCGAGCTGATGCCCGAGGTGTCGTAGTAGCCTTGCAGGAACTTGTTCCAGTACGGAATGCCTTCCTTCTCGCGGCTGTAGACGACCCGGTCGATGAAGGGCATCGTTTTGCCGGCGTCGGCAAGCAGCCCGACCTGCGCATCGCCCGGCTCGCCTTCCGACGGATACGGCTCGCCGCGGAAGTTCGGATTTTTCTGAAGCACCATGCGCGCGTTCGGGTTGTTCTCGGTCAGCATGTACGGACCCGTGCCTACGGGCCACCAGTCGAGCGTGAAGTTCTTTTCCGCCATACCCGGCTGATGGAAGAACTTCTCCACCTCCCAGGGCACCGGTGCAAAGAACGGCATTGCCAGCCAGTACACGAACTGCGGATAGCGACCCTTCAGCCTGACGCGGAAGGCGTGCGCGTCGATGCGCTCGACGCCAGGAAAGTCATGCTCGCGCAGATCGAGCCACTCGTCCTTGCGGCCGGCCGCGGACATGGCGTCGTTGACGCCTTTGAGATGCTTCGCGTACTCGCCGAGCCCGACGATGTACTCGGACATCAAGCCGAAGATTGGCGAGTGCAACCGCGGATGCGCGAGACGCTTGATCTGGTAGATGTAGTCCTCGGCGGTGAGCTCGCGTGTGCCGTGCCCGGCGAGCGCATAGGGGCTCGGCAGCGCATCGACCTGCTCGCGGCGCAGGGAATGATGCACGAAGGCGCCGCCGCCATCGCGTGCAAACGCAGGATGCGGCTGGTAACGCACACCCGGTCGAATGCGGATTTCATAGATGCTGAACGCGGCCTCTCGGCTGGTCGCCGGCACCGGCCTGCCGGCGGCATCGAGAAACGTCGGCTGCGGCACTTCGGTCGCGGTGAGCGGCACCAGCTGGTAGGGCAGCTTCAGATAGTGGTACTGCAGCGGGGGCTCGTAGACCTGTTGGGTGAAGCGCGCCTCGTCCTCCGTGTACGACTGCACCGGGTCGAGATGCTTCGGCCGCTCGACGAAGGCCGAGTAAAGGATGTTCTTGCCGCGGTCTTCCGCGGCATAGGGGCTGTTCCACACCTCGCCGCAGCCCGCTGAAACGACCGCGAGCGCGAGCCCCGCCGCGAGGCCGGCATCGCGCAGGCAACGCATGCGGGCAAGTTTAGCGGAAGCATCGGCGCGGCGCCTGTCCGCGCATGCGCTGCAGGCCGTTGCGCCCCATTCGCTATAATCAAGAGCCCGCCAACGAGGATAAGAAACGATGGCCCTACTTGCCGGTAAACGGCTGCTCGTCACGGGCCTGCTCAGCAACCGCTCGATCGCCTACGGTATCGCCAAGGCGGCGCGTCGCGAGGGTGCCGAGCTTGCCTTCACCTACCAGGGTGAGCGCTTCAAGGACCGCGTCGTCGAGATGGCGCAGGCGTTCGACTCCCAGATCGCGCTGCCGTGCGATGTCGCCGACGAGGCGCAGATCGCCGCGGTGTTCGCAGAGCTCTCGAAGCGCTGGGACGGGCTCGACGGTATCGTCCACGCGATTGCGTTCGCGCCGCGCGAGGCGATCGCTGGCGACTTCCTCGAAGGCTTGTCGCGCGAGGCCTTTCTTCAGGCGCAGGAGATATCCGCCTACAGCTTCCCGGCGCTCGCCAAGGCCGGGCTGCCGATGATGCAGGGACGGCGCGGCGCGCTGCTGACCCTCACCTACCTCGGCGCCAATCGCGTCATCCCCAACTACAACACCATGGGGCTTGCCAAGGCGAGCCTCGAGGCCTCGGTACGTTATCTCGCAGGGAGCCTCGGCCCGCAGGGCATCCGGGTGAACGCGATCTCGGCCGGACCGATCAAGACGCTGGCGGCAAGTGGCATCTCGGGCTTCGGCAAGATCCTGAAATTCGTCGAGGAGCACGCCCCGCTCCGGCGCAACGTGACCACCGAGGACGTCGGCAATGCGGCCGCGTTCCTTCTTTCGGAGTTGGCCGCGGGCATCACCGGCGAGGTGGTCTACGTCGACGCCGGATTCAGCCACGTCGTCGGCGGCATGGCGGGGAGCGCGTCGGCAGAGAACTGAAGCCGCCGCGATGCGCGCCGCTCAGCGGCGGCGTTACTGCGGACGCTCCTCGAGCGCCTTCCGATTGATGGTGACGTCGGCGCGCGCGCGCAAGCCTTCGATGTACGCGTCGTACTGCGCGGATCCGGTCTGCCGCGCAATGCGCGCCAGTTCCGCGGCGCGCAGCACCTCATTCTTCTCCTCCACCCTTATCACCTTGGCAATGCGCACCAGCACATAGCCGTCCTCGCCGCGCAGCCCGCCCACAAACGCGGGCAGGTTGCCCTCGTCGGCTGACATGACCTTTCGCTGCAGCTCGGCCGTGAGCTCGCCGGGGTCGCGCCGGGTAACCAGCAACGACGAGGTCCACTTGAGCCCGGCATCCCCGCTCTTGCGCAGCTGCGCGAGTTTCGCCTCGCCTTCTTTCGTTGCGAGTGCTGCGGCTTCGCGCCGCCGCAGCTTCTGCTCGATGTCCGCCTTGGCATCGGCGAAACTGCGCTGCTTTGCTTCCTGGTGCTCGATCACGCGGGCCGCGACCAGGGTGCCGGGCGCAACTTCGATCGCGTCGGTATTGCGCTTGTTCCTGATGGCATCCGTGGAGAACAGCGCATCGAGCATCTTCGGGTGATTGAGAGGGCCGAGCGCCTCGCTCGGCGTCTTTGCGACCCAGCCGGTGGTGCGCGGCGTGAGCTTGAGCTGCTCGGCGGCGGGCTTGAGGCTGTCGGCCTGCTCGAACACGAGATTCGTGAAGACTTCGGCGGCCTCGGCGAAGCGGCGCTGCCCCTTCTCCTGCGCCAGCATGAGCATCAGCTCCTTGCGCACTTCGCCGATCGGGCGCGCCTTGCCTGGCTGCACGCCGGTCACACGGATGATATGAAAGCCGAACTCGGTTTGCACGACACCGCTGATGTCGCCCTCCTTGAGAGAGAACACCGCGTCCTCGAAGGGCTTGACCATCATGCCGCGGCCGAAGATGCCGAGATCGCCGCCCTTCTCGGCCGAACCCGGGTCCTCCGAGTGTTTTTTCGCCAGCTCGCCAAAGCGCGCCGGCGTCTTCTTCACCTCGGCGAGAATCTCCTCGGCTTTGCGCCGCGCGGCCTGACGCACCTCTTCTTTGGCCTCCGGATCGATCTGGATCAGGATGTGACTCGCCCGGCGCTGCTCGTCGACCCGGTACTCGCTCGAGCGCGCGTCGTAGGCGGCCTTGATCTCGGCCTCGGTCACCGGCTCGGCGCGCCCCAGCTCGGCGGCCGAGAGCACGAGATACTCGGCGCGCACCCGCTCGGGGATGCGGAACTCCCCCGGATTGGCGTCGTAGTAGGACTTGAGCTGGGTCTCTTCGAGCTTCACCTGCGAGACGAACGGCTGCAGCGGCACCAGCGAAAGCGCCACTTCGCGCTGCTCCTCGGCGAGCGCGACGAGACGCTCGGCGACGGTTCGCGACGGAATCGCAGTCTCAGTGATCGCCCGCGCAAGCTGTCCGAGGGTGAGCTCATAGCGCATGCGCGCCTCGAACTGCCCCGGCGTCAGCGGCGGGTTCTGGGCGCGCAGAATCGCTTCGTAGGCCGACTTGGAGAACTGCCCGCCGCTCTGAAACGCCGGCATTCCCGCGATCACGTCGCGCAGCGTCTGGTCGCTCACGGTCAGGTCGGCCTTGAGCGCCTGGTGTGCGACCAGGCGTTGCGCGATCAGGCCGTCGAGCAGCAGGCGTCGCGCCTCGGGCGTGTCGAGCTGCGCGATATCGAAGCTCTGGCCGAACATTCCGCGCAGCCGCTCCTGCTGCTGGCGCAACTCTTCGGCAAACTCGCGCTGCGTGATCGACATGCCCTCGACCTCGGCCACGTCGCCGGCGCGGCCGCCATCGCGCATATAGGCCTCGAGACCGAAGAAAGCGAACGGAATCACGATCAGGCCGATCAGAACCTTGATCCAGGTGCGGTACTTTTCGATCAGGTCGAACATGTTTGGCGCGGATACGAAAAGGGCGAACGCACGTTCGCCCCTGAACAAGTATGGCGGAGTGGACGGGACTCGAACCCGCGACCCCCGGCGTGACAGGCCGGTATTCTAACCAACTGAACTACCACTCCGTGGTGGGTGCTGAGAGGGTCGAACTCCCGACATTCGCCTTGTAAGGGCGACGCTCTACCGCTGAGCTAAGCACCCCCTCATCTACCTTTTTTTGCCCGGCGCGCATCGCTGCCCCGCCGAAAAAAGGGCGCTAGTTTATCGCATCCTTCAGCGCCTTGCCAGCGCGAAACTTGGGCACGCGCGCCGCCGCGATACTCAATGGCTCGCCGGTCTGCGGATTGCGCCCGGTGCGTGCTGCGCGCTCGCTCGCATAGAACGTTCCGAATCCGACCAGAGTCACTTCGCCACCCTTCTTCAGGCTCGCCTTGACCGCAGTGACCATGGAATCGATGGCGCGCTCGGCCGCCGATTTCGAGATTTCGGCCGACTGCGCGATGTGCTCGATCATTTCTGCCTTGTTCACGGGACCTCCTTGTCTGTGTCCGTCATGGCGCATTCTCGTGATGCGCTCCGGCGACGCTTGCCGCGTCGTGGCGAGCGCCCTGCGCGCACCGCCCGATGCGCGATCCGCTAAAGCACTGCACCCGCTGCGGCTGGCGCCGCGGCGGGATGCATCCTTGCTCGTCAGTGCGTAGTGAGGCTCGAGCCCTTCTTGTCGTCGCCCGAGGCCACCGGTGCCACCTCCACCGCATCCGGCAGCGGCTCCGGCTGGCGCTCGAGCGAAATCTCGAGCACCTTGTCGATCCACTTGACTGGGACGATCTCGAGCCGATTCTTGATGTTGTCCGGGATCTCGGCAAGGTCCTTCACGTTCTCGTCCGGGATCAGCACCATTTTGATGCCGCCGCGATGCGCCGCCAGCAGTTTCTCCTTGAGTCCGCCGATCGGCAGCACCTCGCCGCGCAGCGTGATCTCGCCCGTCATCGCCACGTCCGCACGCACCGGTATGCCGGTCAGCACCGAGACCATGGCAGTCGCGATGCCGATGCCCGCGCTCGGACCGTCCTTGGGCGTCGCGCCCTCGGGCAGGTGAATGTGGATGTCATTTTTCTGGTAGAAGTCCGTGTTCACGCCGAGCTTGCGCGAGCGGTTGCGCACCACCGAGAGCGCCGCCTGAATCGATTCCTGCATCACCTCGCCGAGCTTGCCGGTGGTGATCGTCTTGCCCTTGCCGGGCATCACCACGGTTTCGATCGTGAGCAGCTCGCCGCCCACCTCGGTCCAGGCCAGCCCGGTGACCTGCCCGACCTGGTTCTTCTTCTCGGCCATGCCGAAGGAGAAGCGCCGCACGCCGAGGAACTTGTCGAGGCTCTTGGGCGTCACGGTGATGCGCTTGACTTTCTCGTCGTGCTCCTGGCGCGCGGTCATCAGCTGCTTCACCGCCTTGCGGCAGATCTTGGAGATCTCGCGCTCTAGGCTGCGCACGCCGGCCTCTCGCGTGTAGTAGCGAACGATGTCGCGGATGGCCGCCTCGCGCACCGCCAGCTCGCCCTCCTTGAGACCGTTGGACTTCATCTGCTTGGGCAGCAGATAGCGCGTTGCAATGTTGAGCTTCTCGTCCTCGGTGTAGCCCGACAGCCGGATCACTTCCATGCGGTCGGCCAGCGCCGGCGGGATGTTGAGCGTGTTCGCCGTGGCGACGAACATGATTTCCGAGAGGTCGTACTCGACCTCGACGTAGTGATCCGTGAACGTGTGGTTCTGCTCCGGGTCGAGCACCTCGAGCAGCGCCGA
>JBFKUL010000021.1:0-19516 GCA_041635755.1 Burkholderiales bacterium
AGACTGGATCGCGGTGATCAACACCAATCTGAACTCGGCGTTCAACGTCACCAAGAACGTCATCGACGGAATGTGCGAGCGCAATTGGGGTCGCGTGGTGAATCTCTCGTCGGTGAACGGACAAAAAGGGCAGTTCGGCCAGACCAACTATTCCGCCGCCAAGGCCGGGATCCACGGCTTTGCCAAGGCGCTGGCACAGGAGGTGGTCAAGAAAGGCGTAACGGTGAACTCGATCTCTCCGGGGTACGTCGCCACCGAAATGGTGAAGGCGCTGCGACCGGACGTGCTCGATCGCATCGTCGCGGGCATTCCGATGGGACGGCTCGCCTCGCCCGAGGAGATCGCCGGCCTGATCGCTTACCTGACCTCGGATGAAGCCGGGTATATTACGGGGGCGAACATCGCCATCAACGGCGGCATGTACATGTCCTAGCCGCCGAGCCAAGAATCGAACAAGGAGGAGACCATGGCAAAGAGCAAACTTGCCGTTGTGACAGGGGGAATGGGCGGGCTGGGCGAGACCATCTCCACCAAGATGGCGGACGCCGGGTACACGGTGGTGGTCACGTATTCCCCGTCGAATACCAAGTACAAGGCGTGGCTCGAGGAGATGAAGGGGCGCGACTACAAATTCTCCGCGTTCCCGGTCGATGTGGCCGATTTCGACGACAGCGCCAAAGCGTGCGAGCGCATTGCGAAGGAATGCGGAGCGATCGACATCCTGGTCAACAACGCGGGAATCACGCGCGACATGACCTTCAAGAAGATGGGCAAGGGGGACTGGGATGCGGTGATGCGCACCAATCTGGATTCGGTGTTCAACATGACCAAGCAGGTCATGGACGGCATGGTCGATCGGGGTTGGGGCCGCGTTATCAACGTATCGTCGGTCAACGGGCAGAAAGGCGCCTTCGGACAGACGAACTACTCGGCCGCCAAGGCCGGCATCCACGGTTTCACGAAAGCGCTGGCACTCGAGGTGGCGCGCAAGAACGTGACCGTAAACACGATCTCGCCGGGATACATCGGCACCAAGATGGTGACCGCGATTCCCAAGGACATCCTCGACAGCAAAATCCTGCCGCAGATTCCGCTGGGTCGCCTGGGCAGGCCCGAGGAGGTGGCCGGCCTCATCATCTATCTATGCTCCGAAGAAGCCGCGTTCGTCACCGGGGCGAACATCTCGATCAACGGCGGCCAGCACATGTATTGATGCCGCCCTGCGTCAGGACGGCTTGGATGCCCGCCGTGGCGGGTGATGCATACGACCGCGGGGAATGACGCCCGCGGCGCAACGAGAGGTTACGATGGAAAATCAGGTGCGCTTGATCAAGAAGTACCCCAACCGGCGCCTTTACGATACGAAGACGTCGAGCTACATCACGCTGGCCGACGTCAAGCAGATGGTCTTGAAGAACGAGACCTTCCAGGTCGTCGACGCGAAGTCGAGCGAGGACCTGACGCGCCAGATCCTTCTGCAGATCATTCTCGAGGAGGAGAGCGGTGGCATGCCGATGTTCTCGTCGGACCTGCTGTCGCAGCTCATCCGATCCTACGGCAACGCCATGCAGGGATTCATGGGCACTTACCTCGAGAAGAACATCCAGGCGTTCCAGGAGATGCAGAAGGCGCTGCAGGAGCAGTCACAGCGCATCTACGGTGACAACTCCCGCGCCTCGCAGGATCTGTGGGCGCAGTTCATGAATCTGCAGGGACCGGCCATGCAGAGCCTGATGCAAGCGTACATGGAGCAGAGCCAGAAAATGTTCTCTCAGTTCCAGGAGCAGATGCAGAGCCAGGCGCGCAACATGTTCACCGGGCTGTCATTCCCGAATTATCCCGGCGCGCAGCAGAAGAAGAACGAGCCGGACAAGTAACCGCCCTCTGGCACCGCGGCGCGGCCTCGACCGCGCCGCAACGCCAGCCCTCCGCCCCAGACCCGACGTGCCGCGCATCGCGCCCAAAGCCGCGCCGAAAATCGGCTTCGTCTCGCTCGGGTGCCCCAAGGCCCTGGTCGACGCCGAGCGCATCCTCACGCAGCTGCGCGCCGAGGGCTACGCGACCGCGCCGACCTACACCGGAGCGGATCTGGTGATCGTCAATACCTGCGGCTTCATCGACGACGCTGTCGAGGAGTCGCTCGACGCCATCGGTGAGGCGCTCGCGGAGAACGGCAAGGTGATCGTCACCGGCTGCCTGGGCGCCAAGCAAGGCGTGGTGCAGCGTGCCCATCCCGAGGTACTTGCGGTCACCGGCCCGCACGACACCGAGGGCGTGATGCACGCGGTGCACGAGCACCTGCCCAAGCCGCATGACCCGTTCACCGACCTCGTGCCGCCACAGGGGATCAAGCTCACGCCGAAGCACTACGCGTATCTCAAGATTTCCGAGGGCTGCAATCACCGCTGCACCTTCTGCATCATCCCGTCGATGCGCGGCGATCTCGTGTCGCGCCCGGTGGGCGAGGTGATGCGCGAGGCGGAAAGCCTGGTGCGTGCCGGGGTGCGCGAGCTGCTGATCATCTCTCAGGACACCAGCGCCTACGGCGTCGACGTGAAGTACCGGACCGGCTTTTGGGAAGGCCGGCCGTTGAAGACCCGCATGACCGAACTTTGCCGTGCGCTCGGAGAGGTTGCGGGCCGCGACCAGCTCTGGGTGCGGCTGCACTACGTTTATCCCTACCCGCATGTGGACGAAGTGATTCCGTTGATGGCCGAGGGCCGGCTGCTTCCTTATCTGGACGTGCCGTTCCAGCATGCGAGTCGCCGGATACTCAAGCTGATGAAGCGGCCGGCGAATGCCGAGAACGTGCTCGATCGCCTGCGTGCCTGGCGCGCGGCCTGTCCCGAGATCACCGTGCGCAGTACGTTCATCACCGGTTTCCCGGGCGAGACCGAAGCCGAGTTCGAGGAGTTGCTCCAGTTCCTGCGGGAGGCGCGTCTGGACCGCGTGGGGTGCTTTACGTATTCGCCGGTCGATGGTGCGGCGGCGAACGACCTGCCGGATCACGTACCGGAAGCGACGAAGCACGAGCGCCGTGCGCGCCTGATGCAACTGCAGGCCGAGATCAGCGCCCAGCGGCTCGCCGAGAAGGTGGGCCGGCGCATGCAGGTTCTGGTCGACAATGTTTCAAGGCGTGGCGCGCTGGCGCGCTCGAGCGCGGACGCCCCCGAGATCGACGGCGTGGTGCGCGTGCGCGACGGCAGCACGCTGCTGCCCGGCGCGTTTGCCGAGGTCGTGGTCGAGGCATCGACCGAGCACGACCTCGAGGCGCGGTTGGCGGCCTGAGTAACGTAAACACGGACCAAGGACGAGGAGGACGACATGGCTCAGCGCGAAGTGGTAGTGGTATCGGGCGCTCGCACTGCGATCGGCGGCTACGGTGGTTCGCTCAAGGATCAGGCGCCGACCAAGCTTGGCGCCGCAGTGATCAAGGAGGCCTTGGCGCGCGCGAAGATCGATCCCGCGACCGTGGGCCACGTGGTGATCGGCAGCGTGATCCACGGCGAGGCGCGCGACATGTACATGGCGCGCGTCGCCGGCCTCGAGGCCGGTCTGCCCGTGGGCACGCCTTGCCTTACGGTGAACCGCCTGTGCGGCTCGGGCCTTCAGGCGATCGTCTCGGCCTCGCAGCACATCCTGCTCGGCGACGTCGATGTCGCGATCGGCGGTGGCGCCGAGAGCATGAGTCGGGCGGCATACTTTCTTCCCGGCGGGCGCTGGGGGACGAGGATGGGCGACGGCGCGGTGATCGATGCCATGGTCGGCGCATTGCACGATCCGTTCGGCCACGGCCACATGGGCGTGACCGCCGAGAATATCGCCGCGAAGTACGGCTTCAACCGTGAGCAGCAGGACGCCTTCGCAGTGGAATCGCACCGCCGTGCCGCGGCGGCGCTCGACGAGGGCCGCTTCAACAGCCAGGTGCTGCCGATCGAGCTGAAGACGCGCAAGGGCGTCGAGCATTTCACCGTAGACGAGCATGTGCGCAAGGGCGCCAAGATCGAGGACATGCAGAAGCTCAAGCCCGTGTTCAAGAAGGATGGCACGGTGACGGCGGGCAACGCGTCCGGCATCAACGACGCGGCCGCCGCGGTGGTCCTGATGGATTCGAAAGCCGCCGAGAAGGCGGGCGCAAAGCCCATGGCGCGGCTCCTCGCCTATGCGCACGCCGGGGTCGAACCCCACGTGATGGGCCTCGGGCCGATTCCTGCAGTAAAGAAGGTGTTTGAGAAAGCGGGCCTCAAGCCCGCCGACATGGACGTTGTCGAGTCAAACGAAGCGTTCGCCGCGCAGGCCATGGCGGTGACCAAGGACCTCGGCCTCGATCCGGCCAGGGTAAACCCGAACGGCGGCGCAGTGGCGCTCGGCCATCCGATCGGCGCCACCGGCTGCATCCTGACCATCAAGGCGCTCTACGAGCTCGAGCGGACGAAGAAGCGTTACGCGCTGGTGACGATGTGCATCGGCGGCGGGCAGGGGATCGCGGCGATTTTCGAGCGGCTGTAGCCGCTCAAAAAAGTCACGGTAAATCGGAACAGGGGCACAGGGAGGCCCTCTCCCCCCGTACCCCCTGTGCCCTGCGCATTGCTGCGCGAGCCGCGCAGTTAATCGTCCTCGACGGTGACGCCCTTCCAGAAGGCGACGTGGCCGGCGATATGGGCCGCCTCGGGCTTGGTCACAGGGTAGAACCAGGCGGCGTCTTTGTTGACCGCGCCATCGACCACGACGTCGTAGTAGCTTGCGGTGCCTTTCCACGCGCACACGGTCTGCGTGCGCGATTCGCGCAAATACGTATGGTCGATCGCCTCGGGCGGAAAGTACACGTTGCCTTCGACGATCTGCACCGCGACGGCATCCGCGTGCGCAAGCGTGGCGCCGTTCCAGAGGGCCCTCGGCATCCGCGCAGCATAGCGTAAACTCGCGCCTTTTCGCATCATGCAACGCCCTCAGGACAAACCTCGCATCGGACTCGCGCTGGGTTCGGGCGGCGCACGCGGCTGGTCGCACATCGGTGTCATCCGCGGACTCGCCGAGCACGGCGTTCAGCCCGACGTCGTGTGCGGCACGTCGATCGGCGCGCTGGTCGGCGCCGCCTATGCAGCCGAGATTCTCGATCCGCTCGAGGAATGGCTGCTGCAGCTCGGCTGGTCCGAGGTGCTCAAGCTCGTCGACGTGACCTGGCGCGGCGGATTCATCAGGGGCAGGAAGTTGTTCGACTTCTTCCGCCACCGGTTCGAGGACCGAAGGGTCGAGGATCTGCGCGTGCCCTTTGGCGCGGTGGCAACCGAGCTCGACACCGGCCACGAGGTCTGGCTGCGCGAGGGCAGCCTGCTCGACGCCGTGCGCGCCTCGATCGCGATGCCGGGGCTGTTCGCGCCGATCGAGCGCGATGGAAAGCTATTGGTGGACGGCGGACTGGTCAATCCGGTGCCGGTATCGATGTGCCGTGCGCTTGGCGCGGAAATCGTGATCGCAGTCGATCTGGTGGGCGCCAAGCGCCTGCGCCGCCGGGCCGACCGCGTGCCAGCGGCGGAGGAGGAAGCGTCCAAGGCGCCGCTCTCCTGGATGGACCGCTTCGACTGGCTGGCGCGGCGCGTGGCGCCGGGGGGCGGAACCGACGCGCCAGCGGAGTTGCCTTCGATTCTTGAGGTCTACATGTCCTCGATCGACATCATGCAGGTGCGCGTGGCGCGAAGCCGGCTGGCCGGCGAACCCGCCGACGTGCTGATCACTCCGTTGCTGCCCGACTTCACCACCATCGATTTCCACCGTGCGCGCGAGGCGATCGTTGAAGGCCGCGCGGCGGTCGAGCGCATGCTGCCGATGATCAACCACGTCACCAGGAGCTGAGCATGCAGACAAGAAGAGTCGGAGCGAGCGGATTGCAGGTCTCGGCGATCTGCCTGGGAACGATGATGTTCGGTGATCGCACCGATGGGGCCGAGGCCGGCCGCATCGTTGCCGCGGCGCGCGACGCGGGGGTCGACTTCGTGGACACCGCGGACGTTTACGCGGCGGGCGAATCCGAGCGCATTCTCGGACGGCTCCTCAAGGCCGACCGCGCGCGATGGATCGTCGCCACCAAAGTCGGCAACGTGCGCGTGCCGCCGCCCGACGACGCGAATCAATCGCGACGCCACATCATGCGCGCCATCGACGGCTCGCTCGAGCGCCTGGGCATGGACCACGTGGATCTCTACTACCTTCATCTCGACGATGCGCGCACTCCGATCGAGGAAACCATCGCTGCGATGGGCGAGCTGCTGCGTGCGGGCAAGATCCGCTACTGGGGCGTGTCGAATTTTCGAGGCTGGCGAATCGCGCACACGGCACTGCTTTCCGACGCACTCGGTGTGCCGCGGCCGATCGTCTGCCAGCCGTACTACAACGCGATGAACCGCATGCCTGAAGTCGAGATCCTGCCGGCGTGCGAGCAGTTCGGGCTCGGCGCGGTGCCGTACTCGCCGCTCGCGCGCGGCGTGCTCACCGGCAAATACCGGCCCGGCGAAGCGCCGCCCGCGGAGACGCGCGCCGGGCGCAAGGACAAGCGAATGATGCAGACCGAGTTTCGTCCCGAGTCGCTCGCTCTGGCGCAGGAGATCAAGGCGCACGCGCAGCGCCGCGGCATGAGCGCGGGGCAGTTTGCGCTCAACTGGGTGCTGAACTGCGGCGTGGTCTCGAGCGTGCTGGCGGGGCCGCGCACGCTCGAGCAATGGAAGGAATATGTCGGCGCGCTCGCACACGGCTTCACCGCCGAAGACGAAGCGTTCGTCGACCGGCTGGTGGCGCCCGGGCATCCTTCGACGCCGGGCTACAGCGACCCGCGCTACCCGCCCGCGGGCCGCCGGCCGCGGGCCGCCTGAACCCATGCAAGGCGCGATCCGCATCGAGCGCACCGGCGAGGTCGCCCGCGTCACGATCGACCATGCGGCGAAGGGCAATTCACTCGGCAGCGCGCTGCTCGATGCGCTGATCGAGGCGTTCGGGCAGCTCGCGGCGGAGCCTGCGCTACGCGCGGTGGTGCTCACCGGCGCAGGCGACAAAGCCTTCATCGGCGGCGCGAGCCTGGATGAAATGGCGCAGCTGAATGCCGCGTCGGCCAAGGTGTTTATCGGGCGCGTGCATGGCGCTTGCGATGCAGTGCGGCGCTTTCCGGCGCCGGTGATCGCCCGCCTGAACGGTTATGCGCTCGGTGCGGGCCTCGAGATCGCCGCCTCGTGCGACCTGCGGATCGCCGCCTCGCACGCCGTATTCGGCATGCCCGAGGTGCGCTTCGGCATCCCCTCGGTGGTCGAGGCCGCACTGTTGCCGCGTCTCATCGGCCGCGGCCGCGCTGCATGGCTCCTGCTTACGGGCAAGACCCTGGTGGCCGACGAAGCGCTCGCCTGGGGCCTGGTTGAGCGAGTGGTGGCCGCGACCGAGCTGGATCGCGAAGTGGACGCGACGCTCGGAGCAATCCTCGCGATGAGCCATCAGGCGGTGCGCGCGCAGAAGGCGCTCCTGCGGATCTGGGACGAGCAGCCGCTCTCCGAGAGCATCGCCGAGAGCATCGAGGCGTTTGCGCGCAGCTACGACGCGGGCGAGCCCAACGCGCGCATGCGCGAATTTCTGGCGGCGCGGAACAAGCCCGGGCGCTGAGCCGCGCTAGCGGCGCACCGCAAGCCGCTGCCGGCTGATCAGGTATAGCCCCGCACCGACAATGATCGCCATGCCCACGAGCGACCAACCGTCGGGAAAGTCGCCGAACACCGCAAGCCCGAGCAGCGTGACCCAGACGAGCTGCGAGTAGCTGAACGGTGCGAGCAACGTCGCGGGCGCGTAATCGAGGGCGCGGATCAGCGCGAGGTGGCCGACCAGCCCGAGCACCCCCATGGTGACGAGAAGCAGCCAGTGATACGCGCTTTGCGGCGCCACCCATGCTACGGGCAGCGCGAGCGTGAACATCAGGGTGCCGACCAGGGCGCCGTAGAACAGCGACGTCATCGGATGCTCGATCCCGGACACTTTGCGCGTCAGGATCTGGTAGAGCGCGTTGGTCAGCGCCATGCCCATCGGCAGCAGCGCGAACCAGCTGAACACGCCCGCGCCGGGTCGCACGATCACCAGCGCGCCCGCGAGGCCCACCAGCACCGCGATCAGGCGCGGGGCGTCGAGACGCTCGTGCAGCATCGGCACGGCAAGCAGCGCCACGAAAAGCGGCAGAACGAACGCAATGCCCGCGGCCTCGGCGATCGGCAGTACGGTGAGCGAGGTGAAGTAGAGAAACGTCGCCGTGCCGAGCAGCAAACCGCGCAGCATCTGGATGCCGGGCCGGGCGGTGCGCAGTCGATGCAAGGCGCCGGTGGCGGCGAGATAGCCGACGAGCAATGCGAGATTTACTGCATAGCGCGTCCAGACGATGCTTGGCACCGGATACCAGCGCGACAGGTACTTTGCGATGGTATCCATCAGCGCGAAGATCCCGACTGCGATCACCATCAGCAGGATGCCGCGCAGATGGGGATGGCCCTGTGCCGCGTCCGGGTCGCTCATCGCAGGGCGCCATTGTACGTACCGGCGCGAGCGCGCGCCTTGCTAAACTCGCACGATGGAAATCTCGCCCGCGGTGATGCTCGCGGTGCTCGCCGCCGCGCTGCTACACGCGGGCTGGAATGCGCTGTTCAAGCTCAGCCCCGACAAGGGACTGGAGAATGCCTCGCTGGCGGTCGGGCGCGGTGTGCTGGCGCTCGCCGCGGTGCCTTGGCTGCCGCTGCCCGCGCCCGAGTCGTGGCCGTGGATCGCGGCGTCGGTGACCGTGCACGTGGCCTATTTCTGGGCCCTCGCCGGCGCCTATCGCTGGGGCGATCTGTCGTTCACTTACCCGATCATGCGCGGCGGCGCGCCGGTGCTGGTGACGGTCGTGGGTGCGGCCATGCTCAGCGAGGTACTGCCCTGGGCGGAGACGCTCGCCGTGGCGCTGATCTGCGCGGGGATCCTGGGATTCGCTGTCGTACCGCGCGGCAGTGCGGCGCCCGCTCGACAAGCGTTGCTGTTCGCGCTGGGCAATGCTCTGGTGATTGCGACCTACACGCTGATCGACGCGCAGGGCGTGCGCGTCTCGGGCTCGGCGCTGGCGTATGCCATGTGGTTCTTCGTTGCCAACAGCTTGGTACAGATCGCCATCGGTCTCGCCTGGCGCGGCCGCGAGGTGCCGGTGTACGTGGCGCGGCACTGGGTGCGCGCCTTGGTCGGGGGCGCTTTTACCCTGAGTTCCTACGCCATCGCGCTTTGGGCGATGACGCAGGCGCCGGTCGCATTGGTGGCGGTGCTACGCGAGACGTCGGTGATCTTCGCAGCCGTCATCGGTGCGCTTTTTCTCGGCGAGCGTTTTACGCTTCACCGGGCGGCCGCGACGGCTACGGTGCTCGCCGGACTCGTCGCCCTGCGCTTCTAGCGGCGGCGGCGAACATCGGTCCGCAAGACGCGACGCCTCACTTGGTTCGCAAATGCCCCGCTCAGGCCTCGGGGCGCATGTGGGGAAACAGGATCACGTCGCGGATCGACGGGCTGTCGGTGAGCAGCATCACCAGGCGATCGATGCCGATGCCCGCTCCGGCAGTAGGGGGCAAGCCGTACTCGAGCGCGCGGATGTAGTCGGCGTCGTAGTACATGGCCTCGTGATCGCCCGCGTCCTTGCGCTGCGCCTGCTCAAGAAAGCGCTGCGCCTGGTCCTCGGGGTCGTTCAGCTCGGAGAAGCCGTTGGCGATCTCCTTGGCGTCGATGAACAGCTCGAAGCGCTCGGTGACCTCCGGATCACCGTCTTTGCGGCGCGCGAGCGGCGAGACCTCGGCGGGAAAATCGAGGATGAAGGTCGGCTCGATGAGGTGCTTCTCCGCGATCGTCTCGAACAGCATCAGCTGCAGCGCGCCCCAGCCCTGCTCGTCGCCGAACTGAACGCCCAGGCCCTCGAGCTTGCCGGCAAGGAAGTCGCGGTCGCGCAGCTGCGCGTTGCTCCAGTGCTCCGGGGCGTGGCGCTGGATGGCCTGCGAGAGCGTGAGCTGCGCAAACGTCTTGCCGAGCTCGAGCTCGCGCCCCTGGTAGGTCACCTTGGTGGTGCCGAGCGCGTGCCGGGTAGCCTCGGCGATGATGCGCTCGGTGAGCGCGATCATGTAGAGGTGGTTGGCGTAGGCGCAGTACATCTCCATCATGGTGAACTCGGGGTTGTGGCGCGTCGAGATGCCCTCGTTGCGGAAGCTGCGGTTGACTTCGTAGACCTTGTCGATGCCACCGACCACCAGGCGCTTGAGATACAGCTCGGGGGCGATGCGCAGGTAGAGGTCCATGTCGAGCGCGTTGTGGTGCGTCGCGAACGGGCGCGCCGTCGCCCCGCCCGGAATCGGCTGCAGCATCGGCGTCTCGACCTCGATGTAGTTGGTGCGGTTCATGAAGTTGCGGATACCCTGCACCACGCGAGAGCGCACCGCGAACACCCAGCGCGAGTGCTCGTTGACCAGCAGGTCGACGTAGCGCTGGCGGTAGCGCGTTTCCTGGTCGGCGAGGCCGTGCCATTTCTCGGGCAGCGGGCGCAGCGATTTGGTGAGCAACCGGAGCTCATGCACGCGCACGGTCAGTTGGCCGGTGCGGGTACGGAACAGGAATCCCGTGGCGCCGATGATGTCGCCGATGTCCCAGTGCTTGTAGGCGGCGTGATTCGCCTTGCCGGCCGAGTCGTCCGCGACATAGATCTGGATGCGGCCGGAGCCGTCCTGCAGGGTGCCGAAGCTTGCCTTGCCCATGACGCGCTTGAGCATCAGCCGTCCGGCGACGGTTACGGCGACCTGCTCCTTCTCGAGCGCTTCGGCCGGCATCTCGCCGTACTTCTCGTCCAGCGTGATTGCGAGATGCGTGCGAAAGAAATCGTTCGGGTAGGCATTGCCCTCGTCGCGCAGCTTCGCGAGCTTGGCGCGCCGCTCGGCCATGATCTTGTTTTCGTCCAGCGGCGCCGGCGCTTCGGGCTTGTCCTGCTCGTCCATGCTCAGACCCCTTGTTTCAGGCTTGCGCTGATGAACGCGTCGAGATCGCCATCCAGCACCGCCTGCGTGTTGCCGCTTTCCACGCCGGTGCGCAGATCCTTGATGCGCGACTGGTCGAGCACGTACGAGCGGATCTGGTGACCCCAGCCGATGTCCGTCTTCGTGTCCTCGAGCTTCGATTGTTCGGCGGTACGCTTGCGCAGCTCGAGCTCGTACAGGCGCGATTTGAGCATCGCCATGCACTCGGCCCGGTTGCGGTGCTGCGAGCGGTCGTTCTGGCTCTGCACCACGATGCCGCTCGGCAGGTGTGTAATGCGCACCGCAGACTCGGTCTTGTTGACGTGCTGGCCGCCCGCGCCGGAGGCACGGTAGACATCGACGCGCAGCTCGGCCGGATTGATCTCCACCTCGATCGACTCGTCGACCTCCGGATACACGAACACGCTGGCAAAGGAGGTGTGGCGGCGCGCGTTGGAGTCGAACGGGCTCTTCCTCACCAGGCGGTGAATGCCGGTCTCGGTGCGCAGGTGGCCGTAGGCGTGATCGCCCGTCACTTTCAGCGTGGCGCTCTTGATGCCGGCGACTTCGCCCTCGGTTTGCTCGAGCACCTGAACCGAGAAGCCCTTCTGGTCGCAGTACTTGAGGTACATGCGCTCGAGCATCGCCGCCCAATCCTGAGCCTCCGTGCCGCCGGAGCCCGCCTGGATATCGACGAAGCAGTTGTTGGGGTCCAGCGGGTTGGCAAACATACGCCGGAACTCGAGGCCGGCGACCTCGCGATCGAGCTTGCCGGCCTCCTCGCCGAGGGCTTCGAGCGTGCGCTCATCGCTCTCGCTGCGCACCAGCGCGAACAGCTCGCTGGCGTCGGCGATGCCGCGATCGACCCGCGACAGGGTCAGCACCACCGCCTCGATGGCCTTTTTCTCCCGACCGACGTCTTGGGCCCGCTTGGCGTCGTTCCAGAGCTTGGGGTTCTCGAGCTCGCGGTTCAGTTCCTCGAGGCGCTTGTGTTTCGCGTCGAAGTCAAAGATACCTCCGCAGCTCTGCGGACCGAGCCTGCAGGTCCTCAAGCGTGGAGGCGATCTGGTTGATGCGTTCGGCTTCCATGTGTCGCGCGGAAAAAGGGCGGATTATACCGGCAGCGAAAGGCCGGCACCGGCCTGAATCGCGAGGCCGCTTCCGCGCGAGCGGTTCAGCCGCCGCGCTTGTAGACGATTTTCTTGGTGCCGCCGTCGCAGGTACCGACGACCTTGCCGTCTTCGGGCGCGTCCTTGTCGACGATCGTCAGGGTGTAAACGGGTACGCCGTTGGCCTTGATCTTGGCGTCGATCTCGTCCTTCAGCTCGTTGCAGTCCTTCCTTTGCGCCATCGCTGGCGAGACCGCCAGCGCCAGCGCCAGCACCGCAATCAGGCGTTTCATACTGTATCTCCCTTACAGTTGATCGGTCGGGCGTGCACGCGCTTGCCGTTTCCGGCATCCGTGACGCCCGCCGGCATCATAGCGCCCGCGGGCCGCCGCCGCAGGCCGACTACACGCGCTTCGAGGAATATTCCTCGGCGATCTTGTCCTCGAAGTAGCTGCCCGGGTTGGGCGCCGCCACGAACCGGCGGTGCACTTCGGGGGACACGCCCGAGTACTGGTACACGGTGCCGTTCGAGAACTCGACTTCGAGCACCTGGTTGCGCTCATCGTAGCCGACCGAGCGCAGCTTCGAGGAATTGACGCGCTTGCGCTGCATCAGGCTTTCTCCACCTCGACCGAGTCGCCGGCACGTACCTTCGCCAGCGCGCGTGGATCGCCGGTAAGACGTCCGAGAACGTTGCAGGGCGTGACGAGCCTGGGCTCGGCGCCCTTCGAAGCCGGCGTGGGACCGTAGGGCAGGGCGAGCGCGCACCCTTCGACCCAGAAGCACACGGTGCCGGGCTCGACCACCTGCTTGGCGCCGGCTTCGAGCTTCGCCTTGACCGGTGTCTCGAAATACACCTCCTCACCCCAGGTCTGCGCGGTCGAGGAAAAGGGCAGTGCCGCGAGTACTGCGGCGGAGGTGGGCGTATCGGCAAGCTCGACCTCGAAACGCGCCTTGCCGGCCTGGATTCGGAGCTTTGCCATGACCGCTGCCTAGTTCGGGCGCGCGGCGCTCCAGGGCGCCTCGCCACTGCCGCTGTCGACCGTGCCGGAGATTGTCCCGCCGTCGATCTTGCCGCTGAACGCATAGCTGCGGCCGCGCGCGGTGAATTTGAAGCTCAGCCGGTCGCCGCGCAGCTTGACGCTCTCGAGCTCGATCTCGCGCCCGCCGATATTGGCGCTGCCCGAGACGCGCGTGAGCTGCTGCGTGAGCTGCAGGCGCAGCGGCTCGCGGCCGAGCTCGGCCGGCACGGTCGCGCGCCACGCGCCGGAGACCTTTGCGGGCACGACGTACAGGTAGAGAAGCGTGGTGGTGACGCCGCTGATCTGCACCTTGTCCTCGAGGTCCATGTGCACGTAGCGCTCCGGGATCCAGCCCGCGAGCGGATAGTCGTGCGAGATGACGCGTGTGCCGGGCCGCAGCTCCGTGAGCAACTTCTCGCGCAGCAGATTCACCGTATCGGGCAGCAGGTACATGGTGAGCACTGTTGCCTGCGAGATGTCGGTCTTGAACAGGTCCTGCTTCATGAACTTGACGCGGTCCGAGAGCCCATCGCGTTGCGCGGCCTCGTTCGAGAGCTTCACCAGATCGTCCTTGATCTCGACACCGAAGCCGCGCGCGCCGAACACCTTGGCGGCCGTCAGCACGATTCTGCCGTCGCCCGAGCCGAGATCGATGACGAAATCCTTCGGCCCGACGTCGGCGAGCTTGAGCATGTCCGAAACGACGCTTTGCGGCGAAGGCACATATGGACCCGCGCTCTTCGGCGGCTCGGCCGCCTGCAGGGGCAGAACGAGCGCAAGGAGAATTGCGAGCAGCACGAATAACGCGTGCCCGACGGTCTGCGGAGGGTAGAGGTAAGGCTTTGGATCGACGCGCATGGGATCAGTGCTCGATGTGCTCGACGTTGAGTTGAATGTTGCGCAGGCCGTTGTACTCGTTGACCGTCAGGCGGTAGGCGGCGCGTATGCGGGAAGGAAGGGGCATCTTGAGCGACTCGAGCGCGTTAAAGCGAATGGCCTCGAGCCGGCGTCCCTCGCGCACCAGATGCAGTTTGAGGTGGCGCTCGCCGACCACGCGCTGACTTTCGACGGCGAATGTATCGCAGAAGAGCGGTTGCGGAAAGCCCTGGCCCCAGATCTGCGCTTCAAGCAGCTGCGCGACGTCGAGCGTGCAATAGGCAGGATCAAGTCCGCCATCGGTCTCGATGACCGGCGCCAGCGCCTCCGGCGGCAGGGTCTCCTGCGCGACGCGCTCGAAGAGTTCGGCGAAGCGCGCGAAGTCGGCCTCGGCGATGGTCAGTCCGGCCGCCTGCGCGTGGCCGCCGAACCGCCGTACCAGGCCGGGCGCGCGCTTGGCCACCAGATCGAGGCCGTCGCGAAGATGAAAGCCGGAGATCGAGCGACCCGAACCTCGCAGCAAGCCGGCGTGCTTGCCCTCGCCGGCGCGCGCAAAGCACACCACCGGCCGGTGCAGCCGCTCGCGAAGTCGCGAGGCGAGAATGCCGACCACGCCCTGATGCCACCCCGGCTCGAAGAAGGTGGCCGCCGCGCCGGGCGCTTCGAGCACGCCCGCGGCCGCGGCGAGCGCCTCGTCGAGCATGCCGCCTTCGATGCGCCGCCGCTCTCGGTTGAGCCGGTCGAGCTGTTGCGCGCAATTCGCGGCGCGTGCCTCGTCGTCGGTGATCAGGCACTCGATTCCCAAGTCCATGTCGGCGAGGCGCCCCGCGGCATTCAGCCGAGGTCCGATGACGTAGCCGAGATCGAAGCCGGTCACTTCCCCCGGGGCGCGCCCGGCGACGCGCAGCAGCGCGTTCAGGCCAGGCTTCGCCTGGCCGGCACGCAGGCGCCTCAGGCCCTGGGCAATCAGGATCCGGTTGTTCGCGTCGAGCGCTACGACGTCGGCCACGGTACCGAGGGCAACGAGATCGGCGAGCGCGCCGAGATTGGGCTCGGCGTACTCGCCGAACGCGCCCCGGCGGCGCAACTCCGCGCGCAACGCAAGCATCACGTAGAACATCACCCCGACACCGGCAATTGCCTTCGAAGGAAAACCGCAGCCCGGCTGGTTGGGATTGACGATGCATTCGGCCGCCGGCAGCTCGGCGCCGGGCAGGTGATGATCTGTGATCAGAGTAGCGATGCCCAGCTCGCGCGCTCGCGCCACGCCCTCGACGCTTGCGATGCCATTGTCCACGGTGACCAGCAGGTCGGGCTTGCGCCCGGCGGCGACCTCGACCAGCTCCGGGGACAGGCCGTAGCCGAGCTCAAAGCGATCGGGCACGAGATAGTCGACGTCGGCGGGCGACCCGCACGCCGCGGCCAGCATGCGCAGCGCTCGGACGCCGACGGCGCACGCGGTTGCGCCGTCGGCGTCGTAGTCGGCGACGATCAGAATTCGCGAGCCGTGCGCGAGCGCATCGGCAAGCAGCGCGGCGGCGCGCTCGGCGTGCAGCAACCGTTCCGGAGCGATCAGGCGCGCGGCGTCGTGCTCGAGCTCGGTCGCCGAATGGATGCGCCGCGCTGCGAATACGCGCGCGAGCACCGGATGCACTCCCGCGTCGAGCAACGCGCGCCGGTCGGCTTCGGCGTAGCTGCGCTCGACGATCTTCATGCGTAGCTCGCCAATGCCCGCGCGCGGCGCCAGAAGCGGCGCAGGTCGCCGCGAATCGTCTCCACCGAGCACGCTTGCGCGCCGTCCGGTACGCCGAGCGTCACCATGCCGATGCGCCCGCGCCGCAGCGCCGCGAGCAGCGGCGCAAACCAGCGCGCTTCGAGCAGCTGAAGCTGCCCGGCGTAGCCCGGCGCATCGCCCAGTGCGTAGGGCTCGCGGAGCTGCTCGAGCACGATCAGATGACGCCCGCCCTCCGGCGCCGCCGCCAGCCAGGCTTCGGCATCGGCTGCAAGGCCGCGCTGCGCGACGCCCGCGAGCTGCGCCAGCCCGCGGGCCACCGGATCATCGGCGCTCACCGACTGCCAGCGTGCGCGCAGCTCGCTCGGCAGCGCGCCCGAGCCCCAGAGCCATACGCTGTTGACCGGCGGCTCGCCCCTGCGCTCGCGCGCCTCGTTCACCGCCGCGGTGTGGAGCACCATCTGAATTTCGTTGAGCAGCGCGTGCCAGCGGTGCGCACTGTCGCCCGCGGGCAGGCGTGTATTCATATCCTCGCCGGCGATCTCGAGCGTGGGTTCCACGTCCGGGCCCTGCACGGCGCCGAGCCGGGCACACCAGCGCTTTGGATGAAACGCCTGGAACGAGATCTCGGGCGCGAAATGGCGGTTCAGCGTCTCGCACAGCGCATGGGCTTCCTCTGCCGACAGGTCGAAGGCCGCACCCGGCACGAGCGTCAGGCGATCGCGATCAACTCGCAGGTGAACGGGATCCGCGCGGGACCAGTCATCGGTGCCCGACAACGCATCGATCGTCGCGCCGTCGGCGAGCGCCGTCAGCACCCCCGCGGCGAGCGGCGCCTCAGGGGCGCCGAAATGCTCGAGCAGCCAGCGCTCGACAAGCATTCCCTCGTGGCCCGTGTGCCGCCCACGCGCAAACAACAGCTCGAGCGCCGGCAGACGCAGCGCATCGAACGCTTCGCGCAGGCGCGCGCGTGCGGGAAACAGCGCCGGCACCAGCAACTCGCAGTTCATCTCTAAGCGGCCAGCTCGAGTGTCGAGGAAACCGGCACCTGCAGCGGCACGATCTTCACCCTGGCCTTGGCGAGGTGGCGCACAAGGACCTTGTACTGATCGAGATCGAAGCGCGGGGTTCCCGCGCCCTCGAGCAGCTCGGCGAGCTCGCTGTCCGAGCGCGCCGTGCCGAGATAGCACCAGTGGTAAACCACGTGCACGTCGACTGCCGAATCGTCAGCACCGGAATCGCGATCCGGTGCCGCGGCCGATCCCTCGACGATGCCGATCGGACCCTTGTAGGGCCAGGTGATGGCCCTGAGCGAGCCCAGCGCGGCGGCGACGCGCGCATGGTGCGCCATGATGCTTTCGCGGCCCGCGCACACGCCGGCGCAGCGCCGGATCTGGTGGCGAAAGCATGCGCCCCGACCGGCGCGCGCACGATCGAAGCCCAGCGTCTGCAAGCACAGGCCGTGCACGTCGGCGAGCCCCCGCAACGCCTCGAGCGCCGCGCGCCGCGAGCGGAACATGCCGTGCAGGTTGGGCACCATGCGCGCGTCCAGCGCGTCGGCCGAGGCGAGACGCAGTTCACCACAGGTCGCGGTGCCGGAACCGCGGCGCGCCTCGAGCACGAACCCGCAAAGGCCGTTGGCGCGGCGCAGCTGCCGGTTGAACACCGGCGCGAGAGACTTCACCAGCTCGGCCTCGGCGAGCAGGGCGCCGAGCTCGCCCGCAGTGCGCCGCCAGTCGATTCGCCGTACCTCGCGGGCTAGCTGCATTTCGCGCGAGGAGCGCAGATCATCGGCGAAGTGCGACAGCACGCGAGTCCGCATGGTGATGCTCTTGCCGACGTACAGCGGCGCGTCGCCTTCGCCGTAGAGCAAGTAAACGCCGGGCGTGTCGGGGATGGCATCGACCGTGGCGCGATCGATATGCGGCGGCAGCGCCGGGCGCTTGGCGACCTGCGCCGCCGCGTTTGCAAAGGCGGCGACGCCGCGCTCCTCGGCGGCGACGCGAAGGAACTGCCACACGGCGTCGGCGTCGCCGAGCGCCCGGTGGCGCGCGCGGCAGGCCAGGCCGTGGCGCGCGATCAGACTATCCAGGTTGTGACGCGCGTGCTCCGGGTAGAGGCGGCGCGAAAGCTTGACCGTGCACAGCGTTCTCGCCGAGAAACGGATGCCGGCGCGCTCGAACGCCTGGCGCAAAAAGCCGTAGTCGAAGCGTGCGTTGTGCGCGACCAGGACGCGCCCGGCAAGCCGCTCGTGCAGCTCGGCCGCCAGTACGCCAAAGCGCGGCGCGGACGCCACCATGTCGTTGGTGATGCCCGTCAGCGCCTGGATCGCCGGCGGGATCGGGGTCTCCGGATTCACCAGCGTCGACCACTCGGAAGCGACCTCGCCGTGCTCCACTTCGATCACGGCGATCTCGGTGATGCGGTCCCAGACGGGGTGCGCGCCGGTGGTCTCCAGATCGACGATGGCGAGCGGCGCGTCGAGGAGTTCGGCAGTCATGGATAAACGTCCAGTAGCCACTGTACCGCAGGCGCGCAGCTCAGAGAAGCTGCGTCAGCTGCCAGGCCGCAAAGCCGAGGATCGCCGCGCCCGAGAGAACGTTGATTGCACGCATCAACTTCGGACCGATGCGCCCGCGCAGCACGCCTGCGGCGGCAGCGAGGACCACCCACCATGCGGCGGAACCGAGGAATACGCCGAGCACGACGAGTCCCGCGGCGGCGTAACTCGCGTGGGCGGCAAGACCCAGCGCGGCGAAGATCGCCGCAAAGGCGAGAATGGTCGGCGGATTGGCGAGGGTCAGACCGAGCGTCGAGAAGAACGCGCCGGCGTGACTGCGGCGCACGGCGCCGTTGGGCGATTCGAGGGGCGCGGGCACCGCGAGCAGCGTTCGCGCGCCGAGCCAGAGCAGGAACACGCCGCCTACCGCCGCCAGCACGACGCGTTGTCCGATAAGAAAGTCGGACATGGCGGTGAGCCCGAACGCGGCGATTGCGCCGTAAAGACCGTCGGCCGCGGCGATGCCCATGCCGGAAGCGAACCCCACGCTCGCGCCGGAGGCGAGGGTGCGCCGCAGGCACAGGACCCACATCGGCCCTACGGTGCAGGCGAGGATAAAGCCAAACGCGAGGCCCTTGAGGAACAGCAGGTCCATGCGCGCTCACGCGGCCATCGGTACGAATCCCGGTTGCGTGCGCACGCGCTCGAGCCAGGCGAGAACCTTCGGGTAGGGGGCGAGGTCGAAGCCCGCCTCGCCCGCGCAGTGCGTGTAGGCGAACAGCGCGATATCGGCGATCGAGTAGTCCTCGCCGGCGAAGTAAGGCGTGCGCGCAAGCCCGGATTCCATGACATGCAGGGCCTGGGCGCCGCGCTCGCGCAACCGCGGCAGCTCGGCTCGGCGCGCGTGATCCGGCGGCAGAAAGACGATGATGAAGCGTGCCACCGCGATATAGGGCTCATGGCTGTACTGCTCGAAGAACATCCACTGCAACGCGCGCGCGCGCCCGAGCCGGTTGCGCGGCATGAGCGGCGTGCCTTCGGCGAGATAGTGCAGGATGGCGTTCGACTCCGGCAGGAAGCTGCCGTCGCCGAGCGCAAGCGTCGGCACCTTGCCGTTCGGGTTCATGGCGAGGAACTCGGGCGTGTGCGAGCCGCCCTTCATGATGTCGGTCTCGACCCACTCATAAGGCACACCGAGCTGCTCGAGCGCGAGCTTGACCTTGTAGCAGTTGCCGGAAGCGTTC
>JBFKUL010000022.1:0-18713 GCA_041635755.1 Burkholderiales bacterium
ACACCGACATGTACCCGGGCATGGCCAAGCAGGCGCGCGACGAGAAGTTCGAGGAGATCGCGGACTGGTTCGAGACGCTGGCGAAGGCCGAGCGCTCGCACGCCAACCGCTTCCAGAAGGCGCTCGACGCGCTGGCCGACTAGGCCGAGCGCATACTGTTTGGGGCACGGCGCAACGCCGTGCCCCCGTAAGCTAAACGGTGCTGCATTGCCACGCTGCGCGTGGCAATGCAGCGCGTTACATTGGAAAAACCGAAACAGATGGTAACTGCGCATGCGTGAAGGCAGCCTGGAAGCCCCGACCCGGCACCCGCTCGACTGGAGGAACCCTGCCTTCTACGACCAGGCCAAGCTCGATAAGGAGCTCGAGCGGGTCTTCGACATCTGTCACGGCTGCCGCCGCTGCGTGAATCTGTGTACCGCGTTTCCGACCCTGTTCGACCTGGTCGACGAGAGCTCGACCATGGAGGTCGACGGCGTGGCGAAGAGCGATTTCGCCAAGGTGGTCGACCAGTGCTACCTGTGCGACATGTGCTACATGACCAAGTGTCCGTACGTGCCGCCGCATGAATGGAACGTCGACTTCCCGCACCTGATGCTGCGCGCGAAGGCCGTCCGGTTCAAACAGCACGGCGCATCGTTCCGCGATCGGCTCCTTTCGTCCACCGACGCCCTGGGCAAGCTCGCCACCATTCCAGTGGTTGTTCAGGCCGTCAACGCGGCGAACAAGAACGGCGCTGCGCGCGGCCTGATGGAAAAGGTGCTCGGCGTCGCCAAGGCGCGCGAGCTGCCCGAGTACGCGGACCGCAAGTTCCGCTCGAGCGCCGCCAAGGCGAGGGCCACCGCGGTGAAGGACGGCAAAAACACCCCGGGCAAGGTCGCGATCTTCTCCACCTGCTACGTCAACTACAACGAGCCGGGGATGGGCCACGACCTGCTCGCGATTCTGGAGCACAACGAGATTCCGTACGTGATCGTCGAGAAGGAGGCCTGCTGCGGCATGCCCAAGCTCGAGCTTGGCGACCTCGAGTCCGTCGCCAAGCTCAAGGCGATCAATATTCCGCCGCTCGCCAGGCTGGCGAAGGAAGGCTACGCGATCCTCACGCCCGTACCCTCCTGCACCCTGATGTTCAAGCAGGAGCTGCCGCTGATGTTCCCCGAGGACGAGGAGGTCAAGGCGGTCGAGGCGGCGATGTTCGATCCCTTCGAGTACTTCATTTTGCGCAAGCGCGACGGTTTGCTCAAGACCGACTTCAAGGCGAAGCTCGGCAAGATCTCCTATCACATTCCCTGCCACTCGCGCGTGCAGAACATGGGGCAGAAGACGCGCGAGATGCTGCAGCTCGTGCCCGATACCGAGGTGACCACCGTCGAGCGCTGCGCAGGGCACGACGGCACCTGGGGCGTGAAGCGCGAGCACTACGCCAGCTCGATGAAGATCGGCCGGCCGGTGTTCCGCCAGATGGCTGGCGCCGCGCCCGATTACGTCGCCTCGGACTGCCCGATCGCCGCGCGGCATATTCTGCAGGGCATGCGCGAGAGCGACGAGGCCGGCAAGGCCGAGAAGGCGCATCCGCTCACGCTGATTCGCAGAGCCTACGGCTTGTAGTTTCGGCGGGACGCGGGTGCGTCGCCTTTTCCTTGTCGCCGCGCTCGTCCTCGCAGGCTGTGCCACGCTGCCGGCGCTGCCGTCCGGGGCGCCATCCTTCGCGCTGCTCGGCGACATTCCGTACTCGAACTGGCATGCGAATGCGCTCGATGCATTGATCGAGCAGATGAACGCCGAGCCGCTCGCGTTCGTGGTGCACGTGGGCGACATTACTTCCGGCACGGGGCCGTGCGACGATGCCTGGCTGGAAGCACGCAAGGCGCAGTTCGCGCGCATGGCGCACCCGTTCGTGCTGCTGCCGGGAGACAACGAGTGGGTCGACTGCCACCGAAGCGGCTTCGATCCGCTCGAGCGGCTGGCGAAGTGGCGCTCGCTCTTTTGCGCGGACGACGCGCGCCTGCGCATCGAGCGCCAGAGCGCGCTCGATGCCCGCTATCCCGAGTACTGCGAGCACCTGCGATGGCAGGCCGCCGGCGCGCTGTTCATCGCCTTGAACGTTCCGGGCAGCAACAACAACCTCGGCCGCACTCAGGCCACGCGCGACGAGCACGCGCGCCGCATGAGCGCGGTGCTCGCCTGGCTCGAGGCGAGCCTCACCCTGGCACATACGCGCGGCTTGCCCGCGGTGGTGTTGATGCACGCCAACCCCGACTTCGAGCGCCGTCGCCTGCACACGCCGGGGGTTGCGGACGGCTTCGAGTCGATTCGGGAGGCGCTCGCCGCGCAGGCGCACCGCGCGCCCGGACGCATCGCGCTGGTGCACGGCGACACTCACACCTACCGCAACGATGCACCGCTTTCCGGCCTGCGCCGGATCGAGGTCCATGGCTGGCCGCTCGCGCGCTGGTTGCGCGCTTCGCTCACTGCGGAGGGGCTCGCAGTAGAAGCGAGGCCCTGAACACGCCGCTGCTCAGCGCACGACAGTATCGATCACGACCGCGACGCCGCTCGCGTCGTTTGCCACCGCGGCGCTCGCGCCCTGCAGGTCGCCGGGCGGGGGATTGGCGTTCGCACTTTTCGAGATCCGCGCCGTCACCGTCACGCGCGCGAACTGCGACAGCGCGAGGCCGGGCGCCATGGCCATCGAGTCATCGAGCGAGAACTTGAGCGGGAGCTCGTCGACCTTTTTGCGCAGCACCGCGAGCGGCATCGGCGGCCCCTCGTGCGCGCGCGCGAAGATGAACACGGTGTCACCGGGCGAGACCTTCGCTGCAAGCTCCGGGGCAAGTCGCACTTCCCCGCTCAGGCTCGCGCCGCGCGCCGCCGTCGCCGGTCCACTGGGCTTGGCCGGTTTCTCGCCGGCGCGCGCGCGCGCCTCGTCGATGTTGGCGCGGATCGAGCGCGCGTTGTCCGATTCGGGCTCCACGCCGGCGAGCATGCGCTCCCAGAGCCGCGCCGCCTCGGCATAGTTGCCGCGGTTGAAGGCGACGGTTCCACCGAGCGCCAGCGCCTTGAGGTTTTTCGGATCGAGCTCGAGCGCGCGCGCGACCAGCTTCGCGGGCTCGCCCTCCAGGCTCTGGCCCTGCGCCATGGCGAGCGTGTCGGCGTAGTCGGCGAACAGTTGGGCGTCGTTCGGCATCAGCTCGACCGCCTTGGCATAGGCTGAGACCGCCTGCTGAAAGCGGCCGAGCGCGGCATACGAGCGCCCGAGCATTGCCCAGCCCGCGGCGTTGCCGGGCTCGGCCCGCAGCCGGGCGGCGAGCGACTCGACCATCGCTTCGACCTGCTCGGCAGTGACGCCATGGGCGCCATCGGCCTGCTGCGCCGCGGGCGGCGGCACGATCGCGCCCGGCGCGCCGACCGCGAGGTACACGCCGAGCGCGCACAGGGGCACCGCGACCCCGGCAACGATTGCCGCGACGCTCCCACGCCGCGGCGCCGGCCCCGCTTCCTCGGCGGCCGTGCCGACATCCTCGAGCAGCCGTGCTTCGAGCTCGCGGCGCGCCTTGTCGTATTGATCGCTGCTCAGCGTCCCGGCGCGCAAATCGACGTCGAGCTCGCCGAGCTGGTCGCGGTAGATGGCAAGATTGGTTGCCCGGTGCGATGCGCTTGCGCGCCCCCGGCTCCGCAGCAGCGGAATCACGACGAACAACGCCGCGAGCACCGCGAGCAGCGCGCTCAGCGACCAGAACAGGGTCATCGCGGCTCCTTGTCGCCGCCGGCCCCGAGCAGACGCGCAGCGCGTGCGTGCTCGGCCTCGGAAAGCTCACCCTCGTCGGCGCTGCGTCGCCGCGCCAGTCGCCGGTACAGCAGAACAAGCCCCACGGCGAGCAGCAGCATCGGTCCGAGCCAGAGTGCGAGCGTGCTTGCCTTAAAGCGCGGCCGGAACAGCACGAAATCGCCGTAGCGCTCGACCATGTAATCGACAATCTGAGCTTCGCTTCTTCCGGCACGCAGCTGCTCGCGCACCTGGTTGCGCAGATCGACCGCGAGCGCCGCGTTCGACTCGGCGATCGACTGGTTCTGGCATACGAGGCAGCGCAGCTCGGCGGAAAGCGCCGAGACCCGCGCTTCGAGCACCGGATCCTCGGCGGCGGGTGCAGCCTCCTTTGCCTGCACGCCGAATGCAAGGCACAGCGCAAGCAACATCACCAGCGCCCTAGCCACGGCGAAGCTCCTCGATCAGCGGCAGGATTTTCTTCTGCAGCGTATCGGGCGTGACCGGCCCGATCTTCTTGTAGCGGATGATTCCGCGCTGATCGATGACGTAGGTCTCGGGCACGCCGTAGACGCCGTAGTCGATGCCGATCTGCCCCTTCAGATCAGTGGCCGAAAGCAGGTACGGATCGCCGTGGCGCGTCAGCCAACGCACCGCATCCTGCGGCTCGTCCTTGTAGTTCAGGCCCACCACGGGCGCAATCTTCTTCTCGGCAAGTGCGGTGATGTGCGGATGCTCCTCGAGACACGGCGGACACCACGAGGCCCACACGTTCAGCACCCAGACCTTGCCGGCCATGTCCGAGGGCGAGAAGGACTTCTCCGGGGCGCGCAATTGCGGCAGCGAGAACGCAGGCGCGCGCTTGCCGATCAGCGGCGAAGGCACCTCGCGCGGGTTGAGCGTCAGGCCGACGCCCAGCAGGATGACCAGGACGACAAAGATGCCGAGCGGCACCAGCAGCCGCGGCATCGGCAGCGTGTTGCTGGTCACGCCTCGCTCCGCGCCGGCTTCGCTCCTCGGCCGTGCGCCGCCGCGGCCGACCCCGCCTCGCTGCCTTGCGCAGCCGCATCTTCCTCGTCGCGAGCACGCGCCGCGACGCGGTAGCGCCGGTCGCTCACCGCGAGCAGCCCGCCGAGCGCCATCAGCAGACAGCCGCCCCAGATCCATGTCACGAAGGGCTTGCGCTGCACGGTGACCAGCCACGCGTCGCCCTCAAGCGCGTCGCCGAGCGAGACGTACAGGTCGCCCGTAATTCCAGAGTCGATCGCCGCCTCGGTCATCGGGTTTTCCTGTATGCGGTAGCGGCGCTTCTCGGGCAGCAGCGTCGTGACCGGCTTACCGTCGCGCGTCACGTCGATGCGCGCGCGCGCCGCGATGTAGTTCGGTCCGTCGACCTGGCGCACGCCGCCGAAGCGGAACGTGTAGCCGGCGAGCTCGACGGTGTCGCCCGGCTCCATGCGCACGTCCTTCTGCGATTCGTAACCCAGTACCAGGGTAACGCCGACCACGAACACCGCCACGCCGACGTGCGCGAGCAGCATGCCGTAGTAGGAGCGCGGCGTGCCGGCGAGACGCGCGCGCAGCGCGGCGACGCCGCCGCCGGCATGCTTGACGCGCTCGAACAGGCTCACGGCGCTCGTTGCCAGAATCCATGCCGCGAGCGCCAGGCCGAAGCCCACCAGCGGACTCCAGCTCCCCATTGCGAAGGGCAGCAGCAGCCCGGTGGCGAGGCTCACGCCGAGCGCCCAGCGCAGCCGCACCGCAAGCTCGGGCACGCTCGCCTTTTTCCAGCGCGTGATCGGCCCCACGCCCATCAGGAACAGCGCAGGCGCCATCAGCGGCACGAACACCGCCTGAAAGTACGGCGGGCCGACCGAAATCTTGCCCAGGCCGAGTGCGTCGAGCACCAGCGGGTAGAGCGTACCGAGCATTACCGTGCCCATCGCGACCACCAGCACCACGTTGTTGGTGAGCAGCATCGACTCGCGCGACACGAGTTCGAAACGCCCGCCGAGCCCGATGCGCGCGGTGCGCCACGCGAACAGCATGAGCGAGCCGCCGATCACGATCGTCAGAAGGGCGAGGATGAAAACGCCCCGCCGCGGATCGGTGGCGAACGCGTGCACCGAGGACAGGACGCCCGAGCGCACCAGGAAGGTGCCAAGCAGGCTGAGCGCGAAGGCGAGGATCGCGAGCAGAACCGTCCAGCTGCGGAAGCTGCCGCGCTTGTCGGTGACTGCAAGCGAGTGGATCAATGCGGTGCCCACCAGCCAGGGCATGAACGAGGCGTTCTCGACCGGATCCCAGAACCACCAGCCGCCCCAGCCGAGCTCGTAATATGCCCACCAGCTGCCCAGCGCGATGCCCAGCGTCAGGAACAGCCACGCCACCGTGGTCCATGGACGCGACCAGCGCGCCCAGGCCGCATCCAGCTTGCCCGAGATCAGCGCCGAGATGGCGAAGGCATACGCCACCGAGAAGCCGACGTAGCCCATGTAGAGCATCGGCGGGTGGAACACCATGCCCGGGTCCTGCAGGAGCGGGTTGAGATCGCGCCCCTCAAGCGGCGCCGGCACCAGGCGGTCGAAGGGGTTCGAGGTGAACAGCATGAAGGCGAGGAACCCGACGCTCACCAGCCCCATCACACCGAGCACGCGCGCCACCATGTCCTCGGGCAGCCCGCGGCTGAACACCGTCACCGCCACCATCCAGCTGCACATGATCAGGACCCACAACAGCAGCGACCCCTCGTGTCCGCCCCACACGGCGGCGACGCGGTATTGCAGCGGCAACTCGCTGTTGGAGTTGTTCGCGACGTACTGCACCGAGAAGTCCTTGGTGACGAACGCGTAGGTGAGACACGCGAAGGCGAAGGCGACAAACACGAACTGGCCCTGCGCCGCGGGCCGCGCGACCCGCATCCAGGCGACGTCCCCGCGCGCCGCGCCGGCAAGCGGCAGGATGCCCTGCACCAGCGCGATGAGCAGCGCAAGCGCGAGCGCGAATTGTCCGAGCTCGGGAACCATCAGCGTTTCTCTCCTTCGGGTACTACCAACGTTTGCGCCGCCTTCTCCGAAGTCGCGTGCGCGCGCTTGATCGCGTCGGCCGCCTCGGGCGGCATGTAGTTCTCATCGTGCTTGGCAAGCACCTCACTTGCGCGAAACACGCCGTCCGGGCCGAGTTGACCCTGCGCCACCACGCCCTTGCCCTCGCGGAACAGGTCGGGCAGCGTGCCGCGGTAGGCCACCGGGATGTTCTTTGCCGTGTCGGTCACCACGAATTGCACCGTCAGGCCGTCGGCCTGGCGCTTGACGCTGCCTTCGGCCACCATGCCGCCGATGCGGAAGGTGCGACCCTGCGGCGCCTCGTTGGCGGCGACCTGCGACGGCGTGAAAAAGAACACGAGGTTGCTCTGGAACGCGTTCAGCACCAGCGCAGCCGCGATCGAGAGCAGCGCGAGGCCCGCCACCACCAGCGCGAGTCGGCGATGCCGCGGCTTCATTGCGTACGCTCCGCGCGGCGCGCGCGCCGCGCCAGCAGCCACAGCTCGGCTGCGATGCACAGCGCGGCCACGGCGTACGAGCCCCAGACGTAGAGGCCGTAGCCGCCCATCGCGAGAAAGCTGTCGAGACTGCCCCAGTTCATTCCTGCCCCCTTCGTCCCTGGATCCACTCGGCGTCGCGCTCGCGCTCGAGGATGATCGAGCGCACGCGCCACAGCGCGGCGGCAATGCTGTACATCCATGCGGCAAGCGCCATCAGCAGCATCCCGGTCAGCATGGTCGCCGCCATCGAAGGCGCCCGGGTCAGGCTCACCGAGGCGCCCTGGTGCAACGTGTTCCACCACTGCACCGAGAAGTAGATGATCGGGATGTTGATCACCCCGACGATCGCCAGCACGGCACCGGCCCGATCGGCGCGCCGAGGATCGTCGATCGCGTTGGTCAGTGCGATGAAGCCGATGTACAGGAACAGCAGGATCAGCTCCGAGGTGAGGCGCGCGTCCCACACCCACCACGTGCCCCAGGTCGGTTTGCCCCATAGCGCGCCGGTCCACAGCGCCAGGAAGGTGAACATGGCGCCGGTCGGCGCGAGCGCCGAGGCCATCATGCCCGAGAGCCGCGTGTTGAGGACGAGGCCGAGCGCCGCCCAGCTCGCCATGATGACGTAGAGAAACATCGACATCCACGCCGCCGGCACGTGAATGAAGATCACGCGGTACGCCTCACCCTGCTGCGCGTCGGTCGGCGCGACGAAGAAGCCCACGTACAGCCCCGCGACCGCGAACAGCGCCGCCAGCGCGCCGAACCACGGCATCATCTTTCCGGCAAGCGGATAGAACGCCTGCGGCGCCGCGTAGCGCAGCAGCAGGCTGCCGCGGCCGCCCTGCTCGGCTTCGATGCTGTAGCTTTCGCTCGCCAATTTCATCCTTCGCGCCCGTTTTCAGTCGTACGCGACCCGCAGCGCCGCGCACGTGGCCCATGGCGCCACGGCCAATGATATTGCAAGAAACGCACCGAGCAGCGACAGGTGGGGCGCGGCGCTCATGCCGATCAGCACCTGCGCCGCGGCTCCGGCGCCGAAGATCAACACCGGCACGTAAAGCGGCAGCACCAGCAGGGCCAACAGCACGCCTCCGCCTCGCACACCCAGCGTCAACGCGGCGCCGACGCCGCCAATGAGGCTGAGCACCGGCGTTCCGATGAGCAACGATACGGTCAGGACGGCGATCGCCTCTTGCGTTAGGTCAAATTGCAGACCCATAACCGGCGCGAGCAGGGTCAACGGCAGGCCCGAAACGAGCCAATGCGAGACCACCTTGCCGACCACGATTGCCCCCAAAGGTTGTGCGGATATCATCATCTGCTCGAGCGTGCCGTCGGCGTAGTCCGAGGCGAACAGCCGCTGCAGCGACAGCATCGCGGCGAGCAGCGCTGCAACCCAGACGATGCCGGCAGCCATCGAGCGCAGCAAGTTCGGATCGGCGCCGACGCCGAGCGGAAACAGCGTCACGACGATGACGAAGAACACGACGTAATTGAGCACGTCGCCGCGCCGCCGGAACGACAGGCGCAGGTCGCGCGCAACGGCAAAGCGCACACCGTCGAACACGCTTTTCCCTATGTCCCGAGCGCGATCGCGTGAAGCGTGCGCGCGCGGATCGAGACTTCCTGATGGCTGGTGAGAATCACCGCGCCGCCGCGCTCGAGGTGCGCGTCGATCAGCTCGGTGACCGTCCCAAGCGCGCGCGCGTCGAGCGCGGCGAAGGGCTCATCGAGGATCCAGAGCGGCGCGTCGGCCGCCAGGCACAGGCGCGCAAGCGCCACGCGTCGCTTCTGGCCCTGTGAGAGAAAGCGCACCGGCAACCGCGCGCGCTCGGCCAGCCCAAGGCGCTCGAGCGCCTCGGCGCGCGCGGCGGGCGCGACCTGCCGGTCGGCGAGCGCGAGCGCCACCACGAGATTTTCCTCGGCGTTGAACTCGTCCTTCACTGCGTTCGCGTGACCGATGAACAGCAGCTCCCGCGCGTACGCCTCGCGCAGGACGCGGATGTCCTCGCCGCGCCAGCGGATCGTGCCCGCGGCCGGCCGCGAGAGCCCGGCCACGAGGCGCAGCAGGCTCGTCTTGCCGCTGCCATTCGGACCCGCGACACGCAGCAACTCACCGCCTTCGAGCGCGAACTCGAGGCTCGAGAACAGGCGCACATCGCCACGCTCGCAGGCGAGTCCGTTCGCTTCCAGCATCGATCGCGGGGAGGGGGTTCGTGGAAAAGCGCGAAGGATACCTCACCGGCGCTCGCGGCTCGCATTGCGAATGGACCGGATCGGCCAGGCCGAGTTCCTGGTCGAGCGGACCTCGATAAGCCCTGCCCCGGGCGCCCGGCCGCCTCTCAGGCCGCGTGCGCCTCGATGAAGCGCTTGACGACCTCTGCGTCGGGCTCGATGACCTCGAATCGCTGCGGCAGCGCTTCCAGGTTCTCGAACCCCCTGGGCCGCTCGGGCGCGCGCCCGAGCGCTTCGCGGAGCGTCTCGGCGAACTTGGCTGGCAGCGCGGTCTCGAGGCAGATCGTGGGCACGCCCGCCTCGCGCGATTCGAATGCCACCTTGAGGCCGTCCGCCGTGTGCGGGTCGACCATCACCTGGTACTCGCTCCAGGTTCGCTTGATGGTGGCGAGACGATCGCGGTGCGTGCTGCGCCCGGAAACGAAGCCGGTCTCCGGCACGCGCTTGAAAAAAGCGGAGCCCGAAAGATCGAACGCGCCCTCGGTCTCGAGCCGGCGCCACAGCTCCTTGATGCGCGCCGGATCGCGCCCAACGAGATCGAATAGGTAGCGCTCGAAGTTCGACGCCTTGGCGATGTCCATCGACGGGCTGGAGGTCGACTTAACCTCTCTTGGCTTGCGCGCGCGGTAGCGCCCGCTGCGGAAGAACTCGTCCAGCACGTCGTTCTCATTGGTGGCAACGATCAGGTGGCGCACCGGCAGGCCCATACAGCGCGCGATGTGACCGGCATGCACATTGCCGAAGTTGCCCGAGGGCACGGCAAAGGACACCGCCTGCGCATTGGACTGCGTTGCGGCGAAGTAGCCCTTGAAGTAGTACACCACCTGCGCGGCGATGCGCGCCCAGTTGATCGAATTGACCGCGCCGACGCGATGCTTCGCCTTGAACGCGGCGTCGCCGTTCACCGCCTTGACGATGTCCTGGCACTCGTCGAACACGCCCCTTACCGCCAGATTGAAGATGTTGGCGTCCTGCAGCGCGTACATCTGCGCCGCCTGGAACGCGCTCATGCGCCCATGCGGCGAGAGCATGAACACCCGTACGCGAGTCTTGCCGCGCATCGCGTGCTCGGCCGCCGAGCCCGTGTCGCCCGAGGTGGCGCCGAGAATGTTGAGACGCTCGCCGCGGCGCTCGAGCACATGCTCGAAGAGGTTGCCGAGCAGCTGCATCGCCACGTCCTTGAAGGCGAGCGTCGGCCCATTCGCCAGACGGAGCAGGTGCAGGTCCGGCGCGAGCGTTCTGAGCGGCGCGATTTCGTCGCTGCCGAAGATCCCCTTCGTGTACGAACGCTCGACGATGCGCCGCAGATCGGCGCCATCGAGGTCGTCGGCGAAGCGCGACAGCACCGCAAGAGCGAGCTCGACGTAGCTCGCACCGCGCAGGTCCTCGAGCTCGGCGCTCGAGAAGCGCGGATAGGTTTCGGGCACATAGAGGCCGCCGTCGGGCGCCAGGCCCTCGAGCAGAATGTCGCTGAAGCGCTGCGGCGCGGCGTTGCCGCGCGTGCTGATGTACTGCATTCAGCCCGACGCAACCATTTGCACCCGGGGGGGCCGGAGCGCCGTTACCGGACCCCCTGCTCCGACCTGCCGGCTTTGCGATGCCGGAGGCATCACAACAGTTCTTCCATGCGAATTCTCGTGACCTTGCCCACCACGGTCGACAGCTTTTCGATCCGGGCGATCGCCACGTTGACGTTCTTCTCCAGTGCGCGGTGCGTCAGCATCACGATATCGGTGCGGCTCTCGCCCTCGGCCGGCTCCTTTTGCACCATCGCCTCGATCGAGATCCTCGAGGTCGCCAGAATGCGGGTGATGTCGGCGAGCACGCCGGGCTTGTCGAGCACGCGCATGCGCAGGTAGGCGGAAGTCTCCACCGCCTCGATCGGCAGGATCGGCGTGCTCGAGAGCTGGTCGGGCTGAAACGCAAGGTGCGGCACGCGATGGCCCGGATCCGCGGTGATCAGGCGCGTCACGTCCACGAGGTCGGCCACCACCGCGCTCGCCGTCGGGTAGCTCCCGGCGCCGGCTCCGTAATACAGGGTGGCGCCGACCGCATCGCCGTTCACCAAAATGGCGTTCATCACGCCCTCGACGTTCGCAATCAGCCGGCGCGTCGGGACCAGCGTCGGATGCACGCGCAGCTCGATGCCCTTGGCCGCGCGGCGCGTGATGCCCAGCAGCTTGATGCGGTAGCCGAGCTCTTCGGCGTAGGCGATGTCCTCGCCGGTAAGTTTTGCGATCCCCTCGGTGTACGCTTTCTTGAGCTGCATCGGCACACCGAAGGCGAGCGCTGAGAGGATGGTGAGCTTGTGCGCCGCGTCCACGCCCTCGATGTCGAAGGTCGGGTCGGACTCGGCATAGCCGCGCGTCTGCGCGTCCTTGAGCACGGTGGCGAAGGACAGGCCCTTGGCGCGCATCTCCGAGAGGATGAAATTCGAGGTGCCATTGATGATGCCGGCGATCCATTCGATGCGGTTCGCGGTGAGGCCCTCGCGCAGTGCCTTGATGATCGGCACACCGCCCGCCACGGCCGCCTCGAACGCCACCATGACGCCCTTCTTCTGGGCCGCGGCAAAGATCTCGTTGCCGTGCGTGGCGAGCAGCGCCTTGTTCGCCGTGACGACGTGTTTGCCCTCCGCGATCGCCGCCAGCACCAGCTCGCGCGCGATCGTCGTGCCGCCGATCAACTCGATGACGATGTCGATGTCGCTTGCCCGAACCAGCTCGAAGGCGTCCGCGCCCACGCTCGCCTCGCCCTTGACGATCTTGCGCGCGCGATCGAGCGCCTTGTCGGCGACACGTGTAATGCGGATGGCGCGCCCGGCGCGCCGCTTGATTTCGTCGGCGTTGCGCGCCAGCACTTCCCAGGTGCCCCGGCCCACGGTGCCGATGCCGAGAAGCCCGACGTTGATCGGCTTCATGGCCGTGCCTTTTCTCCGCACCCCACGGTCGGCCACGCCCTGTGGGTCGCGCCCCGGCGCGCCGCGCGACAGGGGCGCCCCCTCGGCGCGCGTGCCGCGCCTCACGCTGCGCCCCGCAGCGGCTGCACGGGCGCAGCGCTCTTCGCCGCCGCTTCGCCGAGCACGCCGTCCTTGCGGAACATCTCGCGGATGCCGCGCACCGCCTGGCGCAGGCGGTGCTCGTTCTCGATCAGCGCGATCCTGACGTACTCGTCGCCGTAATCGCCGAATCCGATGCCGGGTGACACCGCGACCTTGGCCTCCTTGAGCAGTTTCTTGGCGAATTCGAGCGAGCCGCGCTTGGCGTAGGGCTCGGGGATCCTGGCCCAGATGTACATCGAGGCCCTGGGATTTGCGACCATCCAGCCCGCGTCGTGCAACCCCTTCACCATCACGTCGCGACGGCGCTCGTAGGTCTGACGAATCTCCTCGACGCAGTCCTGCGGGCCTTCCAGCGCCACGATCGAGGCCACCTGGATCGGCGTGAAGCTGCCATAGTCGTGGTAGCTCTTGATGCGCGCCAGCGCGTGCACCAGGTCCTTGTTGCCGACCATGAAGCCGATGCGCCAGCCCGCCATGTTGTAGCTCTTCGACATGGTGAAGAACTCAACCGCGACGTCGCGCGCGCCCGGCACCTGCATGATCGACGGTGCCTTCCAGCCGTCGAAGGTGATGTCGGCGTAGGCAAGATCGTGCACCACCAGAATGCCGTGCTCGCGCGCGATTCTCACAACGCGCTCGAAGAAATCGAGCTCGACGCAGCGTGCCGTCGGGTTCGAGGGACAGCCGATGATCAGCATCTTCGGCATGGGGATCAGCTCGCGGATCGCGCGCTCGAGCTCCTCGAAGAAGTCGACGCCGTCGGTCATGCGCACCGAGCGGATGTCGGCGCCAGCGATGATCGCGCCGTAAATGTGGATCGGGTACGACGGATTGGGCACCAGCACCGTATCGCCGCGATCGAGCGTCGCGAGCATCAAATGCGCGAGCCCCTCCTTGGAGCCGATGGTGACGATCGCCTCCGAATCCGGATCGAGCTCGACCGCAAAGCGGCGCTTGTACCACTCGCAGATCGCCTTGCGCAGGCGCGGAATGCCCTTGGAGACCGAGTAACCGTGCGTATCCTGGCGCTGCGCCGCCTCGACCAGCTTGTCGACGATATGTTGCGGCGTCGGCCCGTCGGGATTGCCCATCGACAGGTCGATAATGTCGTCGCCGGCGCGCCGCGCCGCCATCTTCAGCTCGGCCGTGATGTTGAAGACGTACGGCGGCAGGCGCTTGATGCGTGCGAACTCAGTCATTGCGTCGGCGCAGGTGGTGCGCTGCAAAAAGGTACAATTCTAAGCGAGCGAGCCCGCAACATGAAGCTTCACGTCACAGGGCCCATCGGGCTGAACGCTTTCACCGGCTACGGCGAGGATTACGTGCTCGTGAACGGCGAGCGCCATGCCTCGAGCGTCATCGTGCTTCCCGAACGCGTCCTGCCCTGGGCAGTGGCGGATTTCGCCTCGCTCGAGGCGTCGCATTTCGAGATGCTCTCGGCGATGCCGCTCGAAGTCGTGCTTCTCGGCACCGGGAGCACGCTGCGCTTTCCGCATCCGCGCCTGACGCAAGCGTTGACGGCCGCGCAAGTCGGCGTCGAGGTCATGGATCTCCAGGCTGCCTGTCGCACCTTCAACATCCTGGTCGCCGAGAATCGCAAAGTCGCGGCGGCGCTGGTGTTCGATCGCGCCGCGCCGTGAGTGCTGCAGGGAGAGCGCCGCGCATGCTGTTTCCGGGGTTCGACGCAGGAAAGATCCGCACGCAGGGCGCGACCATCAATCTGGTCGCCGGCGGCGCGGGCCCGCCGGTGCTGCTGCTGCACGGTTATCCCGAGACGCACGTCATGTGGCACAAGGTGGCGCCGGCGCTTGCGCGCGACTTCACGGTGGTGTGCCCCGACCTGCGCGGCTACGGCGATTCGTCCAAGCCCAGGGGCCTGCCGGATCACTCGAACTACGCCAAGCGCGCCATGGCGAACGACATGGTCGAAGTGATGCAAAAGCTCGGCCACGCGAGCTTCCACGTCGTCGGCCATGATCGCGGGGCGCGTGTGGGCCACCGCCTTGCGCGCGATCACGGCAAGCGCGTGCGCACGCTCACCGTGCTCGACATCTCGCCGACGCTCAAAATGTATGAAGCGACCGACATGGCCTTCGCCACCGCCTACTACCACTGGTTCTTCCTGATCCAGCCTGCGCCTCTGCCCGAGAAGCTGCTCGCCCGAGATGTACCCGGCTACATCCTCGGGCGCATCGGGCGCGGCAAGCGCAGCCTGAAGCATTTCTCGAGCGCGGCCCGGCGCGCGTACGTGCGCGCGTTTCGCGACCCGCGTACAGTGCACGCGACCTGCGAGGACTACCGCGCTGCCGCCACCATCGATCTGGTGCACGACCGGCGCGACCGCCGCCGCAAGCTGACGATGCCGGTGCTCGTTCTGTGGGGGCGCGACGGCGTGATCGCGCGTCTGTTCGATCCGCTGCGCGACTGGCGCGAGGTGGCCCGGCGCGTATCCGGGCGCGCCCTGCCCTGCGGCCACTTCATTCCCGAGGAGGCGCCGCGCCAGACCATCGCCGAGCTGCGCCGTTTCCTCGGCGGCTACGAGAAGGGCCGGAAAAAGGCTTAGCTTTCAGCCCGATAGGTGCTCCTCGAGCGATGCCACTCGTGCCCCTTGCGGCGCCAGCAAATTTTGTGTTCAATGAACGCGTTGCGGTGACTTTCTAAGAAGGTTTTGAACAAGCCGCCAGGCATGCCCGAAGCACCGGTCAAGGAAACCTCCCTGTCTTCAGCCGGTAGCAGCACGCTCGAGCGCATCGACCCCCGCACCCCGAAGCAAGCGACTTGCCCCATTCCCCAGTGCCGCACGCTCAGCGACGCCTCGTGGCGCGCGCTCGGCATCGCCAATAAGAAGCGCAGCAAGGTCCGCGGCAATGCGCGCGGCCGCGCCGCCCCCCGAGGGCACGCGGCGGCGGTACGCGTGTGGCGCGGGTTGGAGTTTCCAAGCCACGCCTAGGAGGGTCTAAGCTTTGCTCAAGCCTCACGACCGCGCGAACGACGCGGCAACCGACGACGAACCGCTGCCGATCGACGAATCCTCCCCGACCCTCGAAATGCCTGCTGCCCCGATGGCGAAACGCGCCCGCCCCGCCAAGAAGAACCGAGTCACGAAGCTCTTCGTGCTCGACACGAACGTGCTGATGCACGATCCGACGAGCCTGTACCGCTTCGAGGAGCACGACATCTACCTGCCGATCAGCACGCTCGAGGAGCTCGACCACAATAAGAAGGGCCTCTCGGATGTCGCGCGCAACGCGCGCCAGGCGAGCCGCTTCCTTGACGAGATCGTTTCGGGCGCGGTCGCCGACATCAAGGCGGGCATCGCGCTCAAAGCCAAGGCGGGCGAGCGCCCTGCGGGCCGCCTGTACCTGCAGACCGAGGCGATCAACGGCGAGCTGCCCGTGGCGCTCGTCATGGGCAAGACCGACAACCAGATCCTGGCGGTGGTGCATCACCTGCAGAAACGCGAGCCCGCGCGAGCCGTCATCCTGGTGTCGAAAGACATCAACATGCGCATCAAGGCGAGGGCGCTCGGGCTCGCCGCGGAAGACTACTTCAACGACAAGGTGCTGGAGGACATGGACCTCCTGTACACCGGCGTGCGGCGCCTGCCCGCGGATTTCTGGGACAAGCACGGGCGTGACGTCGAGTCGTGGAAGAAGGATGGCCACACCTACTACCGCGTGCGCGGGCCGCTGATGCCGCAGCTGCACGTCAACGAGTTCGTCTACGACGAGTCGGGCGAGCGGCCGCTGTACGCGATCGTGAAGGAGCGGGCCGGACGCGGCGCGGTGCTCGAAACGCTGCGCGACTACACCCACACCAAGAATTCGGTATGGGGCGTTACCGCGCGCAACCGCGAGCAGAACTTCGCACTCAACCTGCTGATGAACCCGGCGATCGACTTCGTCACCCTGCTCGGCCAGGCCGGCACCGGCAAGACGCTGCTCGCGCTCGCCGCAGGGCTCACGCAGGCGCTCGACGACAAGCGCTATACCGAGATCATCATGACCCGGGTGACCGTGCCGATCGGAGAGGACATCGGTTTCCTCCCCGGTACCGAGGAGGAAAAGATGCAGCCCTGGATGGGCGCGCTCGAGGACAATCTGGACGTGCTCAACGCTTCGGACGAACCCGGCGGCGAGTGGGGACGTGCCGCGACGCGCGACCTGGTGCGCTCGCGGATCCGGATCAAATCGCTCAATTTCATGCGCGGGCGCACCTTCATCAACAAGTGGCTGATCATCGACGAAGCGCAGAACCTCACGCCCAAGCAGATGAAGACGCTCATTACGCGCGCCGGTCCGGGCACCAAGGTGGTGTGCCTGGGCAATATCGCGCAGATCGACACGCCCTACCTCACCGAGGGCAGCTCGGGCCTCACCTACGTCGTCGACCGCATGAAGGACTGGGCGCATGCCGGCCACGTGACGCTGGCCCGGGGCGAGCGCTCGCGCCTGGCGGACTACGCCGGCGAGGCACTCTAGGGTCAGCGTCGGCGCTCCCCGCGGCGCGAGCGTGGGGGGGCGGATTTTGCGCCGATTTCCTGCTACGCTTGGCGCCGAATCGTCCTGTTTGCGGAACCCCAGATCATGATCCTCAGCCGTTCGCTTGCGGCACTTGCCGCACTGTTGCTCCTTGCCTCGCCCGCAGCCGCCCAGAAGACCTTCGAGCCGCAGGTCGGGCAACCCGGCAAGGACGTCATCTGGGTGCCTACGCCCGACGAGGTGGTCGACCGCATGCTCGCGATGGCCCAGACCACGCCCAACGACTACGTCATCGACCTGGGCTCGGGCGACGGCAAGATCGCGATCGCCGCCGCCAAGCGCTTCGGCGCGCGCGCCCTCGGCATCGAATACAACCCCGATATGGTCAAGCTCTCGCAGAAGAACGCCGAGGCCGCAGGTATCGCGTCCAAGGCGGGGTTCCGTCATGGCGACATCTTCGCCACCGACTTCAGCCAGGCCACCGTCGTCACCATGTACCTGCTGCCGGCGCTGAACCTCAAGCTGCGTCCGCAGCTCCTGTCGATGCGCCCGGGCACGCGCATCGTGTCGCATTCGTTCCACCTGGATGACTGGGAGGCCGACGAGATCTCGAGCATGGACGGCCGCCGGGTGTACTTCTGGGTGGTGCCGGCGAACGTCATCGGCAGCTGGGCGATGGAGCAATCGATCGGCGCCAACGTGCGCCGTCACGACCTGAACTTCGAACAGCGCTTCCAGAAAATCGAGGGAACGATCAGCCTGGGCCCGATTCTCGCGGGCCTGCGCAACGCGCGCCTGCGCGGCACCGAAATCTCGTTCGTCTACGTGGACAACGCCGCCGTGCGGCGCGAGTTCACCGGTCGCGTAGTGGGAAACAAAATGGAAGGTTCCTTCCGCGCCGAACACGGCGGCGAAGAGGGTCGCTGGAGCGCGCTGAAACGATAGCGCACACTCGCGCGCGACGATTGCAACTGCGCGTAGTTACGCGCGTTTCTCAGAACTGAATTTCGGCCCACGGCATAGCGATATTGCGCTAAGCTTGGGGGTGTGTGCGGGCGTCTTCAAATCCGCTCACCCTCCCGAAATGAAAGTCAGACGCGCCGTCCTCATCACGGCGGTCAGCATCGCCGCCCTCATTGCCGCCTATGCAGCCGCGGGGACCTGGCTCGCGCCGAAGTTGCTGCGGGAACGCCTGCCGCAGTATGTCGAGCGCGAGCTCGGCCACAAGCTCGAGCTCGGGGCATTGCGCATCCACCCGTTTCAGTTGAGCGCCGAGGTCGAAGGCGTGCGCCTCGGGGCGCGCGACGGCGCGCCGCTTGCGAGCTTTGCTCGGTTGCGCGTCGATCTCGAATTCGACTCGCTGTGGCGACGCGCGTGGCACTTCAAGGAGGTCACGCTCATAGAGCCGCGCGTCGACCTGGCACTGGATGGCGAAGGACGGCTCAACTGGTCGGCTTTGCTCGATGCACTACCCAAGGGCAAGGGCGAAGGCGGTCCGCCACCCCAGCTTGTGATCGACCAGATCGCGCTGCGACAGGGTGCGCTGGCCTATGCCGATCGCTCGCGCGAGGCGAGCGCCGACCTGTTGGTGCAACCGATCGAGATCGATTTGCTGCAACTTTCGAC
>JBFKUL010000023.1:0-18444 GCA_041635755.1 Burkholderiales bacterium
CCCTCGATCGCGCGCCACAGCTGCAGCAGATAGCTGAGGTCCCAGTTGAGTTCCTCGGCGGCGCGGCCGATCGCCGCGGTGCGCGCGATCACACTCATGCCTTCGGGGAGTTGCAGCTGGTCGAGGATCTCGCGCAGCTCGTTGCGGTCCTCGCCTTCGATGCGGCGCGACACGCCACCGCCGCGCGGATTGTTCGGCATCAGGACGAGATAGCGTCCCGCCAGGCTGATGAAGGTGGTGAGCGCTGCACCCTTGGTGCCGCGCTCGTCTTTCTCAACCTGGACGATCAGTTCCTGGCCTTCGCGCAAGGCGTCCTGGATACGCGCCTTGCCTGGATCGACGTCGCCCCGGAAGTAGCTGCGGCCGACCTCCTTGAAGGGCAGAAAGCCGTGACGCTCTTCACCGTACTCGACGAAGGCCGCTTCGAGGCTGGGCTCGATGCGGGTGATGATGCCTTTGTAGATGTTGCTTTTGCGCTGTTCCCTTGAGGCTGATTCGATGTCGAGGTCGACGAGTTTCTGTCCGTCTACGATTGCGACGCGCAGTTCCTCTTGCTGCGTCGCGTTGAATAGCATGCGCTTCACTTCTTGTTCTCCTGCGCGCGCAGGAGAACCGGCATACCGTCGCGAAGGTTTTTTCTAGTTGCTAGCCAGTCAAAGCCCTTGTCTTTCGGTTGGAGGCACCATCTGTCGGTGACCAATCGGCCGGGTTCCATGCACCCTTCCTTAAGGGGTGCGGGAAATTCCGCGTGGAAAAACCCACTGCGCGCGCTAAAAAGCACTATCGCTACTTGCGGTGAGCGAAATTAACCCATTGCTTCAGGCCCGGCTTCAGCCGGACAGGAGGCGGGATGCAAGTCCGATCGCGCATGACGCTGATCGCAGACCTGTGCCTCGCGACTCGAAGCAAGTCGTGAGATCATACGGAAAATGAATGACTTAAGCAAGGCTCGGGCGACCCTTCTTGAAGTCGGGGAGGACGCCGAGGCACAGCGCATCGATAACTTCCTCCTGCGCCGCCTCAAGGGCGTGCCCAAGAGCCACGTCTACCGCGTGCTTCGCAGCGGACAGGTCCGCGTCAACAGTGCCAGGGTCAAGCCCGATTACCGCCTTAAGCTCGGCGATCGCGTGCGGGTGCCGCCGGTGCGCCTCGAGCACCCGGCGACGCGGCCGAGCGCGCGGCCCCGCGAGCTCCCGATCGTGTACGAGGACGACGTGGTGCTGGTGGTCGACAAGCCAAGCGGCGTCGCGGTGCATGGCGGCAGTGGGGTGAGCTACGGTGCGATCGAGTCGTTGCGTGCGGCGCGCCCGCAAGCCAAGTTCCTCGAGCTTGCGCATCGGATCGATCGAGACACCTCGGGCCTGCTGGCGATCGCCAAGCGGCGCAGTGCGTTGGTCGAAATGCACCGCATGCTGCGCGAAGGAGAGGTCGAGAAGATCTACGTGGCGATCACGAAAGGACGCTGGAAGGGCGGCGCACGCGAGCTGCGCGAGGCGCTGCACAAGTTCGTCAACGCAGGCGGCGAGCGCAGGGTCAGCGTGCACGAGGATGGACGCGAAGCCGTCACCCGAGTGCGCCCGCTCGCTACGAGCGAACGCTACAGCCTGCTCGAGCTGCGCCTGCTTACGGGACGCACGCACCAGATCCGTGTGCATCTCGCGCACGCCGGTTACCCGATTGTCGGCGACGACAAGTACGGCGACTTCGAGTTGAACCGTATTCTCGCGAAGGAGGGCGTGCGGCGCCTTTTCCTGCACGCGCGTCGGCTTGCATTCCGCCACCCCCGTTCCGGAGAACGTCTGGTGCTCGAGGCCGCGCTGCCGCCCGACATGCAGACGTTCGTGACGCAGCATCTTTCAGCGCATGCCGCAACCTGAGCGACGCTACCCGCTAATCGTGTTCGACTGGGATGGAACGCTCATCGATTCTGCTTCCACGATCGTCGAGTGCATCCAGCAGGCGAGCCGAGACATGGGGCTGCAGGTGCCCGACCGCGACACGGCAAGCCACGTCATCGGACTCGGCCTGCATGATGCGCTGCGCTTTGCGGTTCCGGGACTGGAGCGCGCGCAATACATGGATTTCGTGGCGCATTATCGAAGGCATTTCCTGCGGCGGGAGGAGGCCATGACCCTGTTCCCGGGGATCTCGCTGCTGATGGCCGCGCTTCGCGAGCGGGGCCACCGCCTTGCGGTGGCCACCGGTAAGAGTCGGCAGGGCCTGGAGCGCGCACTCGATGCAAGCGGCCTCAGATCGCATTTCGCCGCCACGCGATGCGCCGACGAGACGCATCCAAAACCTCATCCCGCCATGCTGCTCGAATTGCTGGAGGCGCTGTCGCTCGAGCCCGCCCAAGCACTCATGATCGGGGATACGTCGCATGACCTGGAGATGGCGAAGAGCGCCGATGTTGACGCGATTGCGGTGACTTACGGTGCGCATCCCGAAGCGAGATTGCGCCAACTGCGGCCGCTGGCGCTCGCCGCGAGCGTCGCCGAACTCGAATCATGGCTGACGCGCCACGCCTGATCTGCGACTCGGCTGCGCTCACCGATTCGGGCCGGGGGGTGCGCTTCGAGATCGAGCGCCATGGCGAGCCCGTGCCCGCGTTTGCAGTGCGTTATCGTGGACGGGTGCATGCCTACCTCAACCGTTGCAGCCATGTCCCGATGGAGCTCGATTGGATCGAGGGCCAGTTTTTCGATCTGCAAGGGCGCGATTTGATATGCTCGACGCACGGCGCAGAGTACGACACTGCAAGCGGTCGCTGCCTTGGTGGGCCGTGCAGTGGCGCGCCGCTCGTCAAGCTCGAAGTCGAGGAGCGCGGCGGCAAGGTCTATTACCTGGGATTCAAAGATGGCCGATAACGACGGACGTTGGGAACGGGCGCTGGTGGAAAAGCTGGCGATGGCTTCGCTTAGGGAGCAGCGGCGCTCGCGACTGTGGGGCATTTTCTTCAAGCTGCTGACCTTCGCCTACATTACGGTCCTCATCGTGCTCGCGGTGGACTGGGGCGAGCGAGCCGAGGCGGTCGGTCGCAAGCACACCGCGCTGGTCGAGATCAACGGGTTGATCGCACCGGGTACGGACGCGAGCGCGGAGCGGGTCACGACCGCGCTGCAGGCGGCGTTCAAAGACAAGAACACGCAGGGCATCGTAGTGCGGATCAACAGCCCCGGAGGAAGCCCGGTTCAGGCGCAAGCCATCTACGAGGAGATGCGTCGCCTGCGGCAGAAGTACCCCAACGTGCCGCTTTACGCCGTAGTCGAGGACTTGTGCGCTTCGGGCGGCTATTTCGCCGCCGTGGGCGCAGATCGCATTTATGTCAGTAAATCGAGCATCATGGGTTCGATCGGCGTACGCATGGATGGATTCGGCGTGACCGGCCTGATGGAGAAGATCGGCGTCGAGCGCCGGTTGCTGACCGCCGGCGAGAACAAGGCGTTGCTCGATCCCTTCCTGCCGATGGATGAACGCCACAAGGAGCACGTACTCGGCCTGATAAAAGAGATCCACCAGCAGTTCATCAGCGTAGTGCGCGAAGGGCGGGGCCAGCGCCTCAAGGAAACACCGGACATGTTCTCGGGGCTGATCTGGACCGGTCAGAAAAGCATCGAGCTCGGACTGGCCGATGCGCTTGGAAGCCTGGATTACGTGGCGCGTGAAGTGGTGAAGGCCGAGACCATCGTCGATTTCACGCAGAAGGAGAATATCGCCGAGAAGTTTGCGCGGCGTTTCGGCGCTGGCGCAGCGAGCGCACTGGCCGAGTTCGCCCTGCGCGCTTCGCCCGTGCTGCGCTAGCGCGCGAGGAGCAGGAACACGCTGGGTCGCCGACCGAGCGCGTCGGGCGCTGTACGATCCCATTGCGCGACGCTGCTGACCCGCACGGTTTCGGTGGGCAGCGTCAGATCGCTCGCGACGCAAAGACGCGTTGCGGGCGCGCAGGTCTTGAGCAATGAGGCGAGCATCGCAGCGTTGCGATAGGGCGTCTCGATGAAGATCTGGGTCTCACCCGACTCGCGCGAGCGCCGCTCGAGTTCCACGATACGCCGCTCGCGCTCGGCAGCCTCGCGGGGCAGGTAGCCGCTGAACGCAAAGCACTGGCCCTCGAGACCCGAGGCCATCAACGCCAGCACGATCGAGGACGGTCCGATCAGCGGCACGACGCGAAAGCCTTCACGATGCGCCGCCTCGACCAGTGCCGCGCCGGGGTCGGCCACGGCCGGACAGCCCGCTTCCGATACCAGGCCGAGTGCACGCCCCTTGCGAAGCGGCTCCAGGAGCGCGGCAACCGAGCGGCTCGGCGTGTGCTTGTCGAGCACTTCGATGCGCAGCTCCTGCAGCGGGCAGGGCATGCCGACCGCCGCCAGAAAGGCGCGAGCGCTCTTCGCGTTTTCCGCCACGAAGTCGCGCAACTCGCGCACCTTTTCGAGCGCATCGACCGGTAGCGCATTCGCGGGCGCGCCGCCAAGCGGTGTCGGAATCGCGTAGAGCGCCGCGAGCATCAGCCAAGCACCGGCATTCCCGCTTCGGCAAGCAATCCGGTGAGGGCGATCAGCGGCAGTCCGATGAGCGATGTCGGATCCTCGGTTTCAATGGTCGCAATGAGGGCGATGCCTAGGCCCTCGGCTTTTGCGCTGCCGGCGCAATCAAAGGGCTGCTCGCGATCCAGGTAGGTCTCGATCTGAGCGTCACTCAGGTGGCGAAACTGTACGCGACAGGGCACCACTCGATCCCAATGCCGCGCCGATGCCGCATCGAGCAGCGTTATCGCGGTGTGGAATTCGGCGGCCTTGCCGCTGAGCAGACGTAGCTGATCCCTGGCGTTAGCGCGATTGCCCGGCTTGTCCAAGCGGCGCGCGCCGAGCGCGGCGACCTGATCGGCGCCGATGACGAGTGCGTCCGGAAACCGCGCGGTCACCGCGCGCGCCTTGAGCATCGCGAGCCGCTGTGCGGTGGCGGCCGGCCCCTCGCCCGGCGACGGCGTTTCCTCGACGCCGGGGCTCACGCACTCGAAGGCGATGCCGAGCCGGCCGAGCAGCAGTTTGCGGTAGGCCGAAGTGGAGGCGAGTATCAGGCGCCGAGCGTCTGGCATGACTTTGTTTTGACGAGGTTTTTCCGCGATGGTATCATCGCCCGCCAGATGTCGCACCAGCCGGTCATCGATGGCTTCGATTTCGCGGCGGCCGGAGCGATGCTGCAGGGCACCCTTGCTATCGGCGAGCTCGCTCGCCTTCATGATGCGCTGGCGTCCACGAGCGGCGCACTCAAGTATGAAGTATTGGGTACGCGCGACGAGCAGGGTCGTGCGGCGCTACGCGTACGGATTGATGGGGTGCTCAGGCTGACGTGTCAGCGCTGTCTCGGCGAGCTGGAGTTCCCGCTCGGCATCGACAGCACGCTGGTGCTTGCGGCGTCGCAACGGGAACTCGATCGAGAGCCGATCGAGGTGCAGGGACCGGATCGCATTTTGGGATCCAAGGACATGGCGGTAAGGGCGCTGCTTGAGGACGAGCTGCTCCTGGCGGTACCTCCTGCGCCGCGCCACGAACGCTGCGTGGCGCAGGCGGAGGTACGAAACGAGGACGGGCAGCGCTCGCCGTTCGAGGAATTGCGTGGCATGCTCGGCGCGAAGCGCTCGAAGCAGGGTTGAACAGCCCCGGGGGCCGAAGCGCCCGGATTTGGAACTTGATCAAAGGAGTTTCGACATGGCAGTACAGCAGAACAAGAAATCCCCGTCCAGGCGCAACATGCGCCGCGCGCACGATTTTCTGGCCCAGCCCGCCCTCGCGGTGGAGCCGACCACGGGTGAGACGCATCTGCGTCACCATGTCAGCCCGACCGGCTTTTATCGCGGCAAGAAGGTCACGAAGGACAAGGACGAATAGGGCCCGCAAGGCCGGACCCTGCACGTGTGGCGGTTCCCGAGGCTTGCCTGAGGGCTGCGCTCGGGGCATGACTGCGCTCGCCCGATGGACATCACCGTAGCCATTGACTGCATGGGGGGCGATCATGGCCCCCACGTGACGGTGCCCGCGGCGCTCAGCTTTCAGCGCAGGCGTCCCGAAATAGACATCGTGCTGGTCGGCTTGCGCGACGCCGTCGAGGCCGAGCTTTCAGCGCGGGGCGCGCAAGCGGGAGCGCGCCTTCGCGTGCAGCACGCGAGCGAAGTGGTGGAGATGGACGAGCCACCTGTCAGCGCGATGCGGCTCAAGAAAGATTCCTCGATTCGTGTCGCCGTCAATCTCGTCAAGAGCGGCGGGGCGCATGCTTGCGTCAGCGCCGGGAATACCGGCGCACTGATGGCGATCTCGCGATTCGTGCTGAAGACCTTGCCTGGAATCGACCGTCCGGCGATCGCGTTCGCGCTGCCCAACATGCGGGGCACCTACACTTACATGCTCGATCTGGGCGCGAATGTCGATTGCACCGCCGATATCCTGCTGCAGTTCGGCATTATGGGTGCGATGCTGGTGGCGGCAGTGGAGCACAACGAGCGCCCTTCGGTCGGTCTGCTGAATATCGGTGTTGAGGACATCAAGGGCAACGAGACCGTGAAGCAGGCGGCCGACCTGCTGAGAGCAAGCGGACTCAACTTCTATGGCAATGTCGAGGGAGACGACATCTTCAAGGGCACCACCGATGTCGTGGTGTGCGACGGTTTCGTCGGCAACGTGGCCCTGAAGTCCTCGGAGGGCGTGGCGCGCATGATGGCCGCAGCGCTGCGCGAGGAATTCACGCGTAATCTGCTGCGCAGACTTGCGGCGCTGGCCGCGCTTCCGGTGATCAGGGCGTTCCGCCAGCGCATGGACCCCAGGCGCTACAATGGCGGCAGCCTGCTTGGGCTGCGGGGCATTGTCATCAAGAGCCACGGTTCGGCGGATGTCTTCGCGTTTGAGCAGGCGCTGTCGCGCGCCGTGGACGAGGTTCGAAACAGCGTCCCGCAGCGCATTGCACATCGCATGGAACAACTCAAGGCTTCTGCCAACGTTGCCCGAGTCCAGGCCGCAAGCGAATGAGCTTTTCTCGAATTGTTGGCACCGGCAGCTATCTGCCGCCGCGAATCGTCACCAACGACGAATTCGCCAAGCGTCTGGACACCAGCGACCAGTGGATTCGCGAGCGCACCGGTATCCGCGAGCGCCGCATCGCCGACGAGAAGCAGACCTCGAGCGATCTCGCGCTCGAGGCCAGCCGCCGTGCGCTCGAGGCCGCGGGGACCGCGCCGAGCGAGATCGACTTGATTCTGGTTGCCACTTCGACGCCGGACTACGTGTTTCCGAGCACTGCATGCCTGCTGCAGGCGAAACTGGGCATCAAGAACTGCCCCGCGTTCGACGTGCAGGCCGTGTGCAGCGGTTTTGTGTACGCGCTCGCGACAGCCGACAGTTTCGTGCGGGCCGGGATGTACAGGCGAGCGCTGGTCGTCGGCACCGAAGTGTTCTCGCGCATCCTTGACTGGAACGATCGAGCGACCTGCGTGCTCTTTGGCGACGGCGCCGGCGCAGTGGTGCTTGCCGCGAGCGACCAGCCTGGCGTGCACGCCTCGGTGCTGCATGCCGACGGCAGTCTGTCGGATATTCTTTCGGTGCCGGGCAACGTATGCGGCGGCCGCATTGTCGGCTCGCCCTATCTGCAAATGTCGGGCAGCCAGGTGTTCAAGGTCGCAGTCCGCGTGTTGGACGAGGTCGCCCGTGAAACGGCAAAGGCCGCCGGCATGAGCGTTTCGGAAATCGACTGGCTCATACCGCACCAGGCAAACGTCCGGATTCTTGAGGCGACGGCAAGAAAGCTCGGCCTGCCGAGCGAGCGCCTGGTGATCACCGTGGATCGTCATGGCAATACGTCGGCCGCGTCCGTGCCGCTCGCGCTCGACGAATGGGTGCGCGCTGGAAAGATCCGCCCGGGCCACCGGGTCATGATGCAAGGCGTAGGCGGCGGCTTCACCTGGGGCGCCGTGCTTGCCACGATGTAGACGGCCTGCAAATGAAGCTCGCTATGGTCTTTCCGGGACAGGGCTCGCAGGCTGTCGGCATGCTGCAGGCCTACGCCGGTCTGCCTGAGGTCGACCAGGTGCTGCTGGAGGTCCATCAGATTCTCGGCGCCGAGTTCGTTCGTTTGCTGCACGAGGGCCCTGCCGAGGCGCTGAATCTCACGGTGAACACCCAGCCCGCGATGCTGACCGTGGGTGTTGCCGTCTTTCGTGCATGGCGCAAGCTCGGTGGGCCGGTACCTGAAGTGGTCGCGGGGCATAGCCTCGGTGAGTACGCGGCGCTCGTTGCCGCAGAGTCCATCTCTCTGCGCGAGGGCCTGCCGCTGGTGCGTTTTCGGGCGGAGTCGATGCAGGATGCGGTTCCCGCGGGGCAGGGTGCCATGGCGGCAATCCTGAATCTCGATGACGATGCGGTGCGCGCAGCATGCGCCGAGGCGGCAGAGAACGAGATCGTGCAGGCCGTGAATTTCAATGCGCCGGGCCAGGTGGTCATTGCGGGTCACAAGGGCGCTGTCGCGCGGGCAATCGAGGCATGTAAATCAAGGGGCGCGAAGCGCGCGCTGCCGCTGCCGGTGAGTGCGCCGTTCCATTCGAGCCTGATGCAGCCGGCGGCCGAGAAGCTCCGGGGCTACCTCGGCAAGGTCAAGGTCGGGGCCCCGGCAATCGCGGTGATCAACAACGTGGATGTGTCGCTCGAGCGCGATCCTGCCGCCATCAAGGATGCGCTGGTGCGGCAGGCCGCCTCGCCGGTGCGTTGGGTCGAAACGATCCGCAAGATGGCAGCGCTCGGCGTGACCCATATCGTCGAGTGCGGCCCGGGCAAGGTGCTCGCAGGCCTGACCAAGCGCATCGATGCCGGTCCGCAGGGCTACGCGCTCGCAGATCGCGCCTCGCTCGAGCAGACGCTCGCAGTGCTGAAAGGGGAATAGTCATGCCGATCAGGAAGGTTGCGCTGGTCACGGGGGCCTCGCGTGGCATCGGCCGCGCCATCGCGATGCGGCTTGCCGCCGGCGGCGCAACCGTTGTGGGAACTTCGACCAGTGAAGCGGGCGCGCAGGCCTTTTCGCAGGCAGTGACGGCAGCCGGCGCGCAAGGCGCCGGGCGGGTACTCGACGTGCGGAATCCCGAGCAATGCGACGCGCTTGTGGCATCGGTGCAAAAGGAGGTCGGTGATGTACTGATCCTGGTCAACAACGCCGCGGTGGTGCGCGACAACCTGGCGTTGCGGATGAAGGACGTTGAATGGGATGAGGTGATGGAAACTAACTTGCGCGCGGTGTTCCGGCTGTCACGTGCGGTAATGCGCGGCATGATGAAGGCGCGCTGGGGCCGCATCGTCAACATCACCTCGGTGGTCGGCGCCGCAGGCAATGCAGGGCAGGTGAACTATGCTGCCGCCAAGGCCGGCGTGGTCGGCATGGCCCGGTCGCTCGCCCGCGAGCTCGGCAGCCGTAATATCACGGTCAACTGCGTTGCACCCGGATTCATCGATACCGACATGACGCGCGCGCTATCCGACGAGCAGCGTGGCGGGCTCCTCGGTCAGATTCCTCTTGGCCGGCTCGGCGTGCCGGAGGACATCGCATCCGCCGTGGCCTACCTTGCGTCTGAGGAGGCGGGCTACGTCACCGGCACGGTGCTGCACGTGAATGGCGGCATGTACATGGGCAGCTGACACCCGGGTCGTTCGGCGGCAGATAAGGCGGTTCAGCTTTGCGGGAAAGACGCACCATTTTGGTAGAATACGTCCCCGCTCCAAAGGGAAGGAGAAGCTAATGGAAAACATCGAACAACGCGTCAAGAAGATCATTGCCGAGCAACTCGGCGTCAACGAAGGCGAGATCAAGAGCGAATCGTCGTTCGTCGATGATCTGGGCGCCGACTCGCTGGACACCGTCGAGTTGGTGATGGCGCTGGAGGAGGAGTTCGAGACTGAGATTCCGGACGAAGAAGCCGAGAAAATCACGACCGTGCAGCAGGCTGTCGACTTCATCAAGGCGCACAAGAAATCCTGAGCGTATCCGCCACGGAGCGAATTTGACTCCTCGTAGAGTCGTCGTCACCGGTCTGGGCATCATCAGTCCGATCGGCAACACGGTCCAGGAGGCGTGGGACAACGCGCTTGCGGGGAAATCGGGCATCACCCGCATTACGCGCTTTGATCCATCTCGCCTTTCGAGTCAGATCGCCGGCGAGGTGAAAGGCTTCGACATCTCGCAATACATTTCGCCGAAGGAGGCTCGCCGGATGGATACCTTCATCCATTACGGCATGGCCGCGGGACTGCAGGCTTGGCGCGATGCGGGAATCGATGTTACGCCTGAGAACGCCGAGCGCCTGGGCATCAACTTCGGCTCGGGCATCGGGGGACTGCCCCTGATCGAAGACATGCACAATGAGCTGGTGAAGAGCGGTCCTAGGCGCATATCGCCGTTCTTCATTCCTGGAACGATTATCAACATGATCGCAGGCAATCTGTCGATCATGCTGGGCTTGAAGGGTCCGAATCTGGCGATCGTCACGGCCTGCACAACCTCAACGCACTGTCTGGGTGAGGCGGCCAAATCGATCCGCTACGGTGAGGCGGACGTGATGATCGCCGGTGGCGCGGAGTCGACGGTGACCGAGCTGGCAATCGGTGGGTTTGCGTCGGCGAGAGCGCTCTCCACACGCAACGACGACCCCGCGGGTGCGAGCCGGCCCTGGGACAAGGATCGGGATGGGTTCGTATTGGGTGAAGGCGCCGGAGCGGTGGTACTCGAGGAATACGAGCACGCAAAGGCGCGCGGCGCCAGAATGTACTGTGAACTCGCTGGTTACGGCGTATCGGCCGATGCCTATCACATGACCGCGCCCAGCGAGGACGGCGACGGCGCGTTCCGCTGCATGAGAAACGCGCTCAAGGATGCGGGCCTGGGGACTGACAAGGTGGATTACATCAATGCGCACGGCACCTCGACGCCGCTCGGCGATGTCGCGGAGACGGTGGCGGTGAAGCGCTTGCTCGGCGAGCGGGCGAAGCAGGTCGCGGTCAACTCCACCAAGTCGATGACCGGACATCTGCTTGGCGCTGCAGGCGGTGTCGAGGCGATCTTTACCATCCTGGCGATCCAGCACCAGGTTTCTCCTCCGACCATCAACCTCGAGCATCCGGATCCGCAGTGCGATCTGGACTATGTGCCGAACGTGTCGCGCAAGATGCCGATCCGTGTAGCGTTATCCAATTCGTTCGGCTTCGGGGGCACCAATGGCTCTTTGGTGTTCGCCCGGCCTTGAGCAGCCAGCCCCTTCTAAGACTTGAGCTCGTGCCGTCGCCCCGGTTCGCTGCGGCGATTCTCGGCGCCAATGCGGCCGGCGCGGCCTGCCTGATGATGGTATTGCCACTCGCGCCAGGTCTCGTGGCTGGGGCGTTGCTGCTTGCCCTGGGCGTCGTGACGGCGCGCGACCGGGCTTGGCTTGCGGGACGCGAGGCGGTGCGTGCACTCGAGATCTCAGGGATGGAGCAGATTACGCTCGAGACGGCCGACGGCGATCGTCACCAGGTCCCGGTGGGTCCCCGCAGGATTGTCAATCGCCTGTTCGTATCGATTCCGGTTAAGCTTTCGATGCGACGCACCATCCTGATCACTGCCGACATGCTGGATCAGGGCGATTTCCGTGCGCTGCGTCTTTGGGCGCTTTGGGGCCGGGTGCCAGGCATCGCATCGCCGCCACGACCGGCATGAAGGTTAGCCGCGATGTGGCGCGAACTATTTGTAAGGATGTCTGTCTGTGGCACATAGGCGTTGCGATCCGGGGGCGGACCCCAGGAGGATACGCGCGGCGCCGGTCGCAGTAACGGCGCGGCGCAATGGGTGAGCGGGAGATCGACCAGCAGCTGGTGGCCCGGGCTCAGCGTGGCGACAAGAAAGCGTTCGAGCTGCTCGTCGAGAAGTACCAGCGCAAGCTCGCGCGGCTGTTGTCCCGCCTGATCCGCGATCCGGCCGAAGTCGAGGACGTTACGCAGGAAGCTTTCATCAAGGCGTACCGTGCGCTTCCTGCATTCCGCGGCGACAGTGCGTTCTACACGTGGCTGTACCGCATCGGCGTGAACACCGCCAAGAACTATCTCATGGCGTTGGGGCGCCGGGCGCCGACCTCGACTGAAGTCGAGGCCGAGACTGCGGAGGGATTTGAGGAAGGAGAGCAGTTACGCGACATCAACACGCCCGAGAGCCTGTTGCTGTCCAAAGAGATTGGCGAGACGGTGAATACGACGATGGAGGCCTTGCCCGAGGAGCTGCGCACAGCGATCCAGTTGCGCGAAATCGAGGGCATGAGCTACGAGGACATCGCGCGCATCATGGATTGCCCGATCGGCACCGTGCGCTCGCGAATATTCCGGGCGCGCGAAGCGATTGCGGAACGCTTGAAACCGCTGCTCGATACGAGCACGGACAGGAGATGGTGAAGACATGAAATCCAAGATTTCGGCATTGATGGACGGAGAGCTGGAGACGCACGAGGCGTCGGAGCCTCTTACGGCACTGGGGCGGGACCGTGAGGCCTTCGAGGCGTGGCGTGCCTATCACGTGATCAGCGATGCCTTGCAGGATACGCAGGCGCTGTCGCGTGATTTCACGCGCCGATGCGCCGCCCGGCTGGCACAGGAGCCGACGGTGCTGGCGCCCGGACGAACCGCCGGGCTCCGTGAGCGAGCGAGATGGGTCGCGCTGTCGGCTGCAGCAAGCGTCGCCGCGGTCTCGCTGGTCGGATGGCTGGCATTTGCGCCGCAGCCGGGCGTGACGCCCGGCGCGATCGCCGTGGCGCCGGACGAAGGCGTCGCGCAGCGCGAGATGGTGCGCGTTCCTCCTCCAGAAACCGCCAATGATTATCTGCTGGCCCATCAGGGCTACTCGCCGCGGCTGTCGCTGCAGGGTGTGGCCCCGTACGTGCGGACGGTTTCCGATCCGCAGGTGGAGCGCAAGTCGCGATGAGGCCGCTGGTCTGGGCCCTGCTTCTGGCCTGCGCCACGGTGGCGCAGGCCCAGACCACGCCCGAGGGACTGGGCTGGTTAAGCAAGATCTACCAGGCTACCGAGAAGCTCTCCTATAGCGGCACGTTTGTTTATCAGCACGGCGAGAGCTCGGAAACTTCGCGCATTGTCCGGCTCGTCGATGCAAGCGGTGACCTCGAGAAGCTCGAAGCCTTGGACGGGACGCCGCGCGAGGTACTGCGCTCGCGCGAAGGCGTCAGGTGCTACCTGCCCGAGAGCCGCACCGTCAAGATCGATCGACGCAGCGGCCGACGCAGCTTTCCCGCGATGTTGCCTGAGCAACTCAGCAAGGTAGCGCAGAACTATACGGTGACGCTCGGCGCCAACAAGCGGATTGCCGGTTACGAGTGCCAGGAGGTCGTGCTCACACCGAAGGATGATCTGCGTTACGGCTACAAGCTGTGGGCCGACACGAAGACCGGCATGCTGCTCAAGGCGCGCACGTTCGACGAAAAAGGGCGCATGGTGGAGCAGTTCACCTTTACGATGCTTGCGATCGGCAATGTGTCACCGGACTCGCTCAAGCCGCGATATGCGGCGCAGGGCTGGCGCATCGAGGACACGACCGTCTCGCCAGCCAACCTGGCTGAATCAGGCTGGAGCGTGCGTGGCGTGTTGCCCGGATTCCAAAAGGTGGACGAGGTCAAGCGCAGCCTGGGCGATGCGAAGCCGGTCGGGCAGGTCGTATACTCGGATGGCCTTGCGGCCGTTTCGGTATTCATCGAACCCAGCGAGGGGCGCGCCGAGCCCGTCCGCGCGGGCTTGTCGAACATGGGCGCGATCCATATCTATACCCGCGAAGTGGCGAACCACGTTGTCACTGTCGTAGGTGAAGCGCCGGCCGCAAGTATCCGACGTATCGCGAATGCGGTGGAGTATCGCCCGCGCCAATGAGTCAATCCGGCGGCGGCGCGATGACGGCGCCAATTTGCATCAATCAGAGGAAGAGCCAATGAGAACGGTGAAAGGTATTGCTTTATTGATTCTGGCCGGGGTTGCGGGCCTGGCGTTCGCGCAGGCGCGCGAGTTGCCGGATTTCACTCGCCTGGTCGACGACCAGGGACCCGCAGTCGTCAACATCAGCACGACGCAGGCCGTGCGGCGCAGCAATCTGCCGCAGATACCCGGCATCGAAGACGAGGAGATGCAGGAATTCTTTCGACGCTTCATTCCGCGCACGCCGGGTTCGCCGGGCTCGCCGCGCGAGAGTCGCTCGCTTGGGTCTGGGTTCATTATTTCCACGGACGGATACATCCTGACCAACGCGCACGTCGTCGAGGGCGCCGATGAAATCACAGTTCGGTTCACCGACAAGCGCGAGTTCAAAGCCAAGGTGATCGGCACGGACCGCCGAACCGACGTGGCGCTCATCAAGGTCGATGCCAGCAATCTGCCGGCCGTGCGCTTCGGCGATCCTGGCCGGCTCAAGGTCGGTGAGTGGGTCGTCGCGATCGGCTCGCCGTTCGGCTTCGAGAACACCGTTACCGCCGGCATTGTCAGTGCCAAGGGACGCTCGCTGCCGCAGGAGAACTTCGTCCCGTTCATCCAGACCGACGTGGCGATCAACCCGGGAAACTCTGGCGGGCCGTTGTTCAATATGAAGGGCGAGGTGGTCGGCATCAACTCGCAGATCTACAGCCGCACCGGCGGATTCATGGGGCTGTCGTTCGCCATTCCAATCGATGTAGTGCTGGATGTGCAACAGCAGCTGCGCGATAAAGGGCGCGTTGCTCGCGGTCGAATCGGCGTCGTGATCCAGGAAGTGACCAAGGACCTTGCCACGTCGTTCGGGCTGGATCGCCCGCGCGGTGCTTTGGTCAACTCGGTGGAAAAGGGAAGCCCTGCCGATCGCGCTGGGGTCGAGCCAAGCGACATCATCACTCGTTTCGACGGCAAGGCAGTGGAGTCATCGAGCGACTTGCCGCGCGTTGTCGGATCGACGCGGCCCGGAGCACAGGTCCCCATGGACGTCTGGCGCAAGGGCGGCACCCGAACGCTGAGTGTGACGGTCGGAGAGCTGCAGGAGGAGAGAGTTGCCTCGCGCGACGCGCCGCGCAGCACGAAACCGGCGGAAGTGGCGGCCAACCGGCTGGGCATCGTAGTGAGCGAGCTCTCAGGCGAACAGAAGAAGGACATGAAGCTTGCGCACGGGCTGGTCGTCACCGATGTGCGACCGGAGGCGCGCGCCGAGGTGCGCAAGGGGGATGTGCTGCTCACCGTGGTACATCGGGGACAGCACACGGACCTCAAGTCCGTGGACCAGCTGAATCGGCTTCTCGGCGGGCTTGAAAAGAACGCGGTTCTCACGCTACACGTGCGGCGCGGAGAGAGCACAGCGTTCGTTACGGTGTCGGGACTCGCCGACAAAGGTTGAGTTCGCCGTGCGCCTGCGGCTTTACGGGCGCGCCTACTGCCATTTGTGCGAAGAAATGGCAGGCGCGCTCGAGCGCTTGCGCGAGGAGTTGCGCTTTTCAGTCGAAGTTTTTGACGTCGATGAGGACCGCGAGCTCGAGTCCCGCTTCGGCGAGCGCGTTCCGGTGCTTACCGACGATACCGGCGCCGAGATCTGCCACTACCACCTCGACGAAACGAGGTTGCGGAGCGTGCTGGTCGATGCGCGGGGCGAGAGGGGCGCGATGCGGTAATATGGCGTCCTCGCCCAGAAGGGTGCCGCGGTGGACCGGGGCACCCTTTTTTGATGATGCAGAGCCGCATCCGAAATTTTTCGATCATCGCGCATATCGACCACGGTAAGTCGACGCTCGCCGACCGGTTCATCCAGATCTGCGGTGGTCTGTCGGACCGCGAAATGGCCGAGCAAGTACTCGACTCGATGGACCTCGAGCGCGAGCGCGGCATTACGATCAAGGCGCAGACCGCCGCGCTCGAGTATCGGGCGCGCGACGGCGAGGTCTATAGGCTGAACCTGATCGACACGCCAGGTCACGTCGATTTTTCCTACGAGGTCAGCCGTTCCCTCGCGGCATGCGAGGGCGCCCTGCTGGTGGTCGACGCTTCGCAAGGTGTCGAGGCGCAGACGGTGGCCAACTGCTACACCGCAATCGAACAGGGGGTCGAGGTGATCCCGGTCCTGAACAAGATCGACCTTCCCTCCGCGGACCCGGAGAAGGCGATTCAAGAGATCGAGGACGTCATCGGCATCGACGCACACCATGCGATTCATGCGAGCGCCAAGACCGGCGAGCGGGTGTTGGACATTCTCGAGGCCCTGATCGCTCGCGTACCGCCACCCAAAGGGAACGCGGATGCGCCGCTCAAGGCGCTCGTCATTGATTCCTGGTTCGATAATTACGTCGGCGTGGTCATGCTGGTGCGTGTCTTCGACGGGACGCTCAAGCCCAAGGACAAGATTCTGCTGATGAGCGCCGAGTCCACGCATCTTTGCGAGCAAGTGGGCGTCTTCACGCCCAAGGGGGTGGCGCGCGAGAGCCTTTCCGCGGGAGAGGTCGGTTTTGTCATTGCCGGGATAAAGGAACTGCGCGCGGCCAAGGTCGGGGACACGATCACGCTGGCGCATGCACGCGCCGAGCAGCCGCTTCCGGGCTTCAAGGAGGTCAAGCCGCAAGTGTTTGCCGGACTCTATCCGGTGGAGTCAAACCAGTACGAGGCGCTGCGCGACGCGCTCGAGAAGCTGCACTTGAATGACGCGTCGTTTCACTACGAGCCCGAAGTCTCCCAGGCGCTAGGCTTCGGCTTCCGATGCGGATTCCTCGGCCTGCTGCACATGGACATCGTCCAGGAGCGCCTCGAGCGTGAGTACGGGATGAACCTGATCACCACTGCGCCGTCCGTGGTTTACGAAGTCGAGCTGAATGACGGCACCGTCGAGCTGGTGTCCAATCCATCCAAGCTGCCGGATGCCGGAACCATCGCCGAGATCCGCGAGCCGATGATCACGACAACGATATTCCTGCCGCAGGAGTACGTCGGTCCCGTCATGACCATGTGCACTCAGAAGCGCGGGACGCAGACGAACATGCACTACTCAAGCCGGCATGTCGTTCTGTCCTACGACCTGCCGCTGAACGAAGTGGTGCTCGACTTCTTCGACCGGTTAAAGTCGCTCACGCGCGGCTACGGTTCGCTCGACTACGACTTCAAAGAGTACCGCGCCGCCGACATGGTCAAGCTGGATGTGCTCATCAACGGGGATCGCGTCGATGCGCTCTCGACCATGGTTCACCGATCAAGCGCGCAATGGCGCGGCCGCGAGCTGGTGTCTCGACTTCGCGGCTTGATTCCGCGGCAGATGTTCGACGTTGCGATCCAGGCCGCCATCGGGTCGCATGTCATCGCGCGCGAGAACGTCAAGGCACTTCGAAAGAACGTGCTGGCCAAATGCTACGGCGGTGACGTCACGCGAAAGAAGAAGCTCCTGGAAAAGCAGAAGGAAGGGAAGAAGAGAATGAAGCAGGTCGGATCGGTCGAGATCCCGCAGGAGGCGTTCCTTGCCGTCCTGCAGATGGACGACAAGTAGGCCTGCCGGCGAAATGAGCTTTGCCCTGTTCCTGCTGTTGCTGCTGGTGATCACCGGCGTGGTTTGGCTGCTCGAGGCGGCGTGGCTGAGGAAACGTCGACCGGCATCCGGGCGTCAGCCGTGGTGGGTGGAGTACTCGGTCAGCTTCTTTCCGGTGATCCTGATCGTCTTTCTGCTGCGTTCGTTCGTGGTCGAACCTTTCAAGATCCCATCGGGCTCGATGATCCCAACGCTCCTGGTGGGCGATTTCATCCTGGTCAACAAGTTCAGCTATGGCATCCGACTGCCGGTGCTGAACAAGAAGGTCATCTCGGTCGGAGAGCCGAAGCGCGGCGACGTCATGGTATTCCGCTACCCGGAAGACCCTTCGCTCGACTACATCAAGCGCGTGGTCGCTGTGCCGGGGGATCGCATCGAGTACCGGGACAAGCGTCTGTCGATCAACGGCAAACCGGTACCCACGAGACGCATCGACGACTATCTCTTGCGCGAGCGGATGCAGTACGCTTCGCGTTACGTCGAAGAGCTCAACGGCGTTGAGCACCAGATTCTGATCGACGAGGACGCTTCCGGCACGATGCCGCAGTCGCGCACGTTCCAATTTGCCTCGAATTGCAACTACAATAGCGGCGGCCTGGGGTGCACCGTGCCGCCCGGCCATTACTTTGCGATGGGAGACAACCGGGATAGCTCGAGCGACAGCAGAGTGTGGGGCTTCGTGCCGGATGAGAACATTGTCGGCAAAGCTTTTTTCATCTGGCTTAATCTCGGTGAATTTGGCCGCTTCGGCTCGTTTCGATGAACCGCGGGCAGGGAGGAAGTATGCGTAACAGGCAGTATGGCGTCACGCTCAGCGGACTGCTGGTCGTTTCCTTCGTCATCATTTTCGTTGCGCTGCTGGGCTTCAAGCTGGCGCCG
>JBFKUL010000024.1:0-18025 GCA_041635755.1 Burkholderiales bacterium
GCACTGCTAATCGGCCCTGGCAACAAGTCGAAGTTTATCGATCGCACCGCCGCACCATCTCGGTCGCGGCCTTCTTCAGGCAAGACCTGTAGACGTTGCGGCAAGCCATCCGTGCGCGAGACGCGCCCGGCATGCCTGATGTATCGCTCGGTCTATAAGAAGAGGGCCTAGCGATTCGCTAAGCCCTCGAAGAATTTGGTAGGCCGTGGCGGATTCGAACCGCCGACCAACGGATTAAAAGTCCGCTGCTCTACCAGCTGAGCTAACGACCCGGGGAAAGGGCGCGATTTTAAGCGTTCGCGCCAGTTCGCGTCAACGCACAGAGTGCGTCGGCGCGACTCGAGCGCAAGATTCTTGCGCGCACGACGTCAGCCGTTGCGCGTAAGGCGCCAATACTGGACTTTCATCGTCGCCGCCGCGCCCGCCACGATGGCCATGAACGTAATGATCGAGCCGAGCGCGAGCGTGGAGAATCCCGAGATCGCCTGTCCGACGGTGCAGCCAAGCGCCACGATGCCGCCGAAACCCATCAGGATTCCGCCGATGATGTGCATCGCGGTGTCCTCGGCATCGCGAAATCCCTCCCAGCGGAATTGCCGCGTGGCGAGCGCATAGGCCGCCGAGCCGGCGATGACTCCGGCGGCCGAAGCGATGCCGTAAGTGATGATTCTCGACTTGTCAGTCCACAGCATCAGGTACTCGAGCGAGAACGCCATCGGTGAAACAAAGGAGAAGGACTCCATGCGGCCGGTGTTGGTGGCCACGAAGGCCTCCTGCAGCGTCTCCGGGTCCTCCGCAAGGTAGCCGAGGTGGCCGCTGACAAACCAGCCGCCCACCACCACGAGGCCGGTGACCACCCCACCCAGCGTGTAATCGAAACTCGAGCGAAAATCCTTGCTTGCGTAGATGAACACCAGCAGCGCGCCGCCAACCACCGCTGCAAGGACCGCGATCCACGCGTTCTTCGCCATGCCGGTCGCGCCGGCAGCGAGCGTCGGCAAGTCCTGTCCGCCCGCAAGCGTCATCGAGGCCTGCTCCAGCACGTTGACGCGGAACGCGCCGAACAGCCCGCGCAGCGTCATGTACGCCGAAATGCCGAGAAATACGAACACAATGACCGATTTCAGGCTGCCGCCGCCGATGCGGATCAGGGTCTTCGAGCCGCAACCCGAGCCCAGCGTCATGCCGACGCCGAACAGGAATCCGCCGACGATGTACGAAAGCCAAGTGAAGTTCGGCGCCTGGTAGATCGCTTTCGAAAGGTTGACCACGCCGGCGAGGTGCAACGCATTGGCGCCGATCACGGCCACCGCAATCGCGAGCAGCCACATGCGCATGCGGTTCTTGTCGCCCATGTTGACCCAGTCCGAGATCGCGCCCATGGTGCAGAAATTGGTCTTGTTTCCGACCGCGCCAAAGATAAACGCAAGCACGAAGGCGCCCCAGGTGACGTAAGGAATGAGTTGCGCGGGGGTGACTTCGCTCACGGGCTGCTCCGGGCCATGGATAAGCGGCCCCTAATATACCCGAACTGTGCGCCGCTCACGCGTACCCGCGCGTCGCGCATAATCGCGCGCGACACTCAGACGCGCGTATTCGCGAAGTCCTGTCCGCCGGAAAGAGAAACAACCGCCTTCAGCGGCGCGTGCCCTGCGTGAGACGTTGCTTGGCGCTCGCCGCGGCCGGGGTTTCCGGATACTTGACCATCAGGTCCTCGAGCGTTTTTTGGGCACTCTTGCGATCGCCCATGGCGTCCTGCGAGCTCGCGACGTTCAGCATGGCATCGGGGGCCTTGTGGTTGTCGGGCCATGCCGATAGGAGCTTCTGTTGCGCGACGATGGCGTTCTTGTAATCGCGCAGCGCGTAATGCGCGTTGCCGATCCAGTATTGCGCCGAGGGCGCGAGCGGGCTCGACGGGTACGTGACGAGAAAACCCTGAAAGGCCGAAATCGCCAGCGGGTAGTTGCCGAGCTTGAACTGGTTGAGCGCGGCCTCATACGCCTTCGCCTCGGCCGGAGACGCCGCCGTGACGTCGGGTGCAGGCGGCTTCTCGCCGATCGCTGCGGCGGCGGCGGCCGCGGCCTGCTCCCTTGCCTGCTCGAGCTTGCGAAGGCGCGTGTCGATGTCCAGGTAGAGATCCTTCTGGCGCTTCTCCGCGACTTCCATCGAGTGAACCAGCACCTCGACCTGACCGCGCAATCGCTGCAGATCGCCTCGCATCGCATCGAGTTGCCCCGCCAGATCGAGGATGGCGCGCCGGTCGGTGGCCGCGGTATTGCTCGCGATGGCCGCTTCGATCCGCGCCAGCCGCTCGTCGATGGCCTTCTGGTTCAGCTCGACCTGCGAGCGCAGACGTTCTACGCGCGCGCGCGCCTCGTCATCGTTGAACAGGGCGCTCGCGCTTCCCGGGGCGGCAAGCGCCAGCGCGAGCAGCGCGGTGCCGGCGGCGCGACGCATCAATACTCGCCGCGGTACAGCATGTCGCTGCGCCGATTCTCGGCGTAAGCCTCTTCGGTGCTGCCTTGCGCGCGCGGCTTCTCCTCGCCGAGGCTCACCGCTTCGATCTGATCGTCGCGCGCACCAAGCAGCATCAGCATGCGCCGCACGGCGTCGGAGCGCCGCTGACCGAGTGCGACGTTGTACTCGCGGCTGCCACGTTCGTCGGTATTGCCCTGGATGAGCATTCTTGCAGCGCCGTTCTCTCTCAGGTACCGGGCATGCGCCTCGATGATCGGCTTGAACTCGTCCTTGATGTCGAACTTGTCGAAATCGTAGTAGACCGAGCGCTTCGAGAGGACGTTGGCCGGATCTTTGAGCGGGCTCATCGCGCCCGGTTTCCCGGTTGTCAAGTCTACGCCGGCAATCGGCTTCTGGGCGATCGGCTTGGCACCTGCGCCCGGCGCCCCGCTTCCCGCTACGGGCGCGCGGTCTTCCACGCCCGCCGGCTTCTGCTCGTCGGTGGCGGTGCTTGCGCAGCCCGCGATGGCCGTGACGAGGATGGCTGTCCAGATTGCACGCATATCGACTCTCCTTGTTGCCTACTGAATGAACGGACCCCATGCGGGCTCGCGCACATCGCCGGCGCTGACGGTCAAGCGCTGCCTGACGCGCCCGTCGGCCGATACCGCTGAAAGCACGCCGCGACCGCCAATCACCGTGGCAAGCAGGATCATGCGGCCGTTAGGGGAGAAACTCGGGGATTCATCGCGGTCGCTGTCGGTCAGGATCTGCACCTGGCGCGTCGTGAGATCAAGCAGGGCGACCTGGAACTTGCCGCCCTGCCGGGAAATATAGGCAAGCCGCTTACCGTCCGGACTGATGCGCGGTGAAACATTATAACTTCCCTCGAAAGTGAGACGCTGCGCCTCGCCGCCGTTGGCTGGCATCCGGTAGATCTGCGGGCTGCCGCCGCGATCGGACGTAAAGTAAATCGATTCCCCGTCAGGCGAGAACACGGGCTCGGTATCGATCGCCCCCGACGTGGTGATGCGTCGTACGCCACTGCCATCGGGCGAAATGAGATAGAGCTGCGAGCCGCCCTCGCGCGACAGCGACACCGCAAGCCGCGAGCCATCCGGCGACCAGGCGGGCGCGGAGTTGGATCCCTTGAAGTTCGCCAGCACATGCCGCTTGCCGTCGAGCAGCGAGTGAACGTACACCACCGGTTTCTTGTTTTCGAACGAGACATAGGCAAGCCGCCTGCCATCGGGCGACCATGCCGGCGAGATGATCGGCTCGAACGAGGCGAGCGCGGTTTCCTCCCCCGCGCCATCCGCGTCGGCGATCTGCAGCTCATAGCGCTCACCGCGCTTCACCACGTACGCGATGCGCGTCGAGAAAACACCCCGTTCGCCGGTGAGCTTCTCGTAGACGTAATCGGCGATGCGGTGCGCCGTGGCGCGCACCTGTTCGCGGCTCATGACGTAGGCGACACCGCCCAGCGCGTTGCGCTTGACCACGTCGAACAAGCGAAAGCGGGCCTCAAAGCGGCCGTCGGTGCGGGTGGCGACCGACCCGAGCACCAGCGCGTCGGCCAGCCGCGAACGCCATTCCGCATAGTCGATGTTCGACGCCTCCGTCGGATGCGGGATCAGCGGCGGCAGCTCGAGCCCGCGGAACAAGCCGCTGCGTTCCAGGTCGGCGCGCACGATGGCGCTCAGCCCCGGCGGCAACGCGGTTTCGCCGGCAAACGGCACGATCGCCACCGGAACCCGGGTGCCGCCCGCGCCCGTGATCTCGATCGAGAGCTGGGCCTGCGCCCCAGTCGCAAGGCAAGCAGCGAACAACGCAACCATCCAGCAGGCATTCAGTCGTCGCATGGTGTTGACTTTGGTTCTCCTGGATCGACGTCTAGCGGCACGCGCGGCACAAGGCGGAACTTCGCTGCACGAAGCCGCGCCACGAATTGGGCCGAATTATAGCGAACCCCTGCCATGCCATGACTGTCGCCATTGTGCGACGCCTCGAGCGCCGAGTCAGTCACGAGGACGAAACGTCAGCTTCAGCTCGCGACTGAAAAGATCGCTGCGCTCGGGTCGCGGCAGCGGCGAGGACTTGATGATCGCGCGCTCCACGGCCAAGTCGTATCCAGCGTTGCCGCTTGATCTGGCGAGCCGGACCGACAACACCTCGCCCGTCGGCAACTGCACGACGTCGAACACCGCCTCAGGGTTCCCCTGCAGGTCGAACGGAAGAATCCAGTTGCCACGCACTTTTGCCTGAATGCGCGCGATGTACTCGTTCAGCGCCTTGCTGCGCGCCGCCGCAGCGTCTCGTGCAAGCAGCTCGCGCAGCTCGGCGTCCTGGCGTTGTGCGCTGATGGTTTCCTGCTCGCGCGCGAGTTCCTGCGCGAGCCGTTTCTCGAACTCGTCATCGCGCCGCGCTACGGGTTCGGGCTTCGGCGCAGGCTTGGGCTCCGGCTTGGGCTCGGGCTTAGGCTTCGGCTTCGGCTCGGGCTTCGGCTCCGGCTTGGGCTCGGGCTTGGGCTCGGGCTTGGGCTTGGGTTTCGGAGGCTCCTTCTCGGCGATGTCCGGTTTCTCCAGCCTCGGTTCGGGCTTGGGCGGCGGTGGTTCCGGTTTCGGCTCGGGCTTGGGTGGCGGCGGTGGCTCCGGTTTCGGCTCGGGCTTCGGTGGCGTCGGTGGCTCGACCTTCGGCTCGGGCTTGGGCGCTTCGGCGACGCGCGGCGGCGGCGCCTCCCAGAGCTCGACCTCGATCGCTGCGGGAGGGTGACTCTGCCAACGCACGCCAAGGAACAGCGTCGCGAGCAGCGCCAGATGCACCACGAGCGCAAGCGCAACGGACCGCGCGAGCCCCGGTTCGCTGCGAGGTCCGAGCCCGGGAGCGGCCCCGGCGGCACTCATTGCACCGGCTTGACCAGCAGCCCGACGCGGCTCACCTGCTCGCGCCGCAGCTCATCCATGACATTGAGCACCGCCTCGTAGCGCACGTTCTTGTCGGCGGCAATCAGCACCGGCAGGTTCGGGTTCTGGGCCTGGCGCGCGCGCACCAGCTGCGCGAGCTCACCGCGCGCCACGCGTCGCTCTTCGAGCGGGGCACCGGTGGCGCTTCGAACGCGAAGGATCACGCTGCGATCCTCGCGGATCTCGATCTCGAGCGGCGCCACCGGCGCGTTCGCGGCCTTCGACACCGACGGCAGCTCGATCAGCCCGGGGGTCACGAGCGGCGCCGTGACCATGAAGATCACCAGCAGCACCAGCATGACGTCGACATACGGCACGACGTTGATCTCGTGCATCGGCGCCCGCATGCGGTGCAGTCTCATCGCTACCTCGCCGCTTGCCGATGCAGGATATTCGAGAACTCCTCGATGAAGCTCTCGAAGCGGATCGCAAGCCGGTCGATGTCGTGCGAATAGCGGTTATAGGCCACGACCGCGGGGATCGCGGCGAAAAGACCGATCGCCGTCGCGATGAGCGCCTCCGCGATGCCCGGCGCCACCTGCGCCAGCGTCGCTTGCTGCACGTTCGCCAGATTGCGAAACGCGTGCATGATGCCCCACACCGTGCCGAACAGCCCGACGTAAGGGCTTACCGAGCCGGTCGAGGCGAGAAACGCGAGATGCCGCTCGAGGTGATCCATCTCACGCCGGAAGGTCGCGAGCATTGCGCGCCGCGCGCCGTCGACCATGACCGTGACGTCGCTGCCCCGCTGGTTGCGATGCTTGGTGAACTCGCGGAACCCGGCCTCGAAAATGCGCTCCAGGCTGCCGATCGAATGTCGGTTGGTCACCGCCCCCTGATAGAGCGCATTCAAGTCGTTGCCGCCCCAGAACTCGCGCTCGAAAACATCGGTCTGCTGGTGCGCGCGGCGGATCGCGAACCACTTGCGGAAGATGAACATCCAGGACATGAACGACACCACGAGCAGCAACACCATCACGATCTTGACGACCAGGCTCGCCTGGATGATCAATGTCCAGATGCTCAGGTCCTGTGCGACCGTCATTGGTTCCTCAATAGCAATTCGAGCTCCTGCGGCATGCGCGCGGGCCGACCGCGTTCCCGGTCCACCAGCGCGATCGTCACATCGGCATCCACCAGACGCTCCGCGCCGCGCTCGACATGCTGGCTGAAGACCAGGCTTGCACGGCCCATTTTAACCACTTCGGCGCTCACCGAAAGCAGGTCGTTGAGGCGCGCCGGAAGGTGGTAGCGCACTGCGAGCGCGTGCACCATGAACAGGACCCCGCGCTCCGTGGCGAAGCGCGCCAGGTCGAACCCCGCGGCGTTCAGCAGCTCTGTGCGCGCGCGCTCCATGAACGAAAGATACTGGGCGTGGAACACGACGCCACCGGCATCCGTGTCCTGGTAATAGACCCGCACCGGAACGCTGAAGCGGGCGCTCATCGCGCGCTGCAGCCTATCGCGCGCGCCATGTGTACATCTCGCCCGGCAACAGCCGATCGAGCAGCGGGACGAGCGGCGCGCAAAGGAACAAGCTCCAAATCAAGGCATTCGGAATATACAGCACGTACTGCCAGACGAAGGCCAACAGCGCCACGCCGGCCGCGAACACAACGCGCGCAGCGCCGCGGCTCGGGATGGTCATCGGATCTGAGATCATGAAGAACGCGAACAGGATCAGCGCTCCGCTCTGCAGTTGATGCAGGAACACGTTCCAGCTCTGTCCGAGCCAGGCGACGCGCAGAGCGAGCTCAAGCAGATAGAAGCCCAGGAACGCGAGACCGATGTCGAGCCGTCGCGCACGTCGCGCGACGATGCCGCCGAGCGCGACGGCCCAGCACGCGATCGCCAGATCGCTGCCCCACTGCCCTGGCGACACCCACGCCCCTGGCAGTACGGCGAGCGCGAGCACGACACCGAGGTTGGTCGGATTGAACAGGTGTTTGCCGTTTACGCGCAGCACGAACTTTGCCGACAGGCAGACCGCGGCAGCGAGTGGATGCACCCACAGACTGTCGGCCCGCAACAACACCGAGAGCCCAAAGCACGTCACCAGCGCGCTGAGGTAGCCCACCCGCCGCAGGCCGAGGGCGTGTACCCCTATGGCCTGGGTCGCAAGGCCCGCGGCAAAGCACGCCGCCATCTGCTCGATGCGCAGGCTGAAGTCGCGGGTCAATACCCCGGTACCGAGCAGCGCCGCGAGGAATGCGATCTGCACGAGACGGGGATCGAGCCCGGCGATGCGCCGCCTGAGCGCTGTGGGCGGAGGCGCGCCGCGCTGTCCCGCCGCATCGCTCGCGACGGGTGTCATTTCGCAATGTCCTGAGTCGGCGTGCCCTGCAGCCAGCGCCACAGGCGCGCCAGAGGCGAAAGGTCGGTTCCCTCCACGCCCGCGCGCGACCGGATGCCGTGGATATCCCACCCCGTGAGCGAAGCGAGCGTCTGAACCTCGCGCTCCTTGCGCTCGCTTAGGCGCGCGAGGTAGCGCTGGGCGGACTCCGTGTTGACGCACTTGTCGAGGTCGACCTTTGCCGGGTGACGCAGCACGTAGCGCGTTTGCCAGTTCTGCCGGTCGGCCGTTTCCTGGAACGCGAGATCCTCGGGAAAGGTCTCGGGGGTGTAGCGCACATGCAGCCGCGTCACCAGCACTGGCGCACCGCGCCGCGTGTCGCCGCGCACCCAATCCGCGCCGAGGTTGGCAAGCTCCTGCGCCGAGAGCGGGTTTGCAGCGCATGGATCGCACCACGCCATGTTCCAGAAATACTCGGTGAACACGACGCGGTGCTGCTCGCGCTTCGCCTGCTCATCGAACAACGCCTTGTAGAACGCCCCGAAGGTGTGCGTCGCGTCGACTTTGATGTAGGGCGGAATCTCCACATTCGCGGGCAGCTTCACGGTGCGGTAGTTGGTCGCCTCCACGCGGCCCTTCTTCGTCAGCACCCAAAGCACCAGATCCTGGGGGCCGCGCGCGTTGATCATGCCGAGCCTGATCGGCAGCATGAACTTCTCGCTGCGAAACGAGAACTGCAACGGCGCGAGAAACCGTTCTCCCGACTTGGCATGCGCGTCGAGATTGACCCGCGCCACGAAGAACTTCATCTGCTGGCGGATGTAGGGCGCCAGGGCCTTCGAGGCGCCGCGCGGAATGCGGTAGCCATTCTCATGCAGCCAGGTTTCGAGGCCGTCGGATTGCTCGGCGCCGAGAATCACGATGTCGTAAGGGCCGACCGTGTACTGCGCCTCGACGGTCACACCGTGCTCCTCTCGCGCGCGCAGATCGGAGGTCGCATTGCTCGCCATGCGCCCCGCCGACATCTTCATTTCCGCAGCGGGCACCGGATGACAGGGATCGGGGTCGTAATACTCGGCAAGCCGCGGCGCGCTGTACGCGTCGATGCGATCGAAGAGCGCACGGAACGGCGTCTTTACGTCCTCCTTGTTGAGTACATGGGGGACTGGCACGACCATGGCGAACTCGGACAGCTCACCCTGGTAGTCGTTCAGCATGTTGATCACGGTGCGCTCGCCGTCGCGCACCATGACCACCTTGGAGGCGTCGTTGAAAAGCTCGGCGTCGGCCTTGCCGACGTAGAAGCCGCAGAACGCCGCGGCATTCGCTGCGGGCAGTGCGAGCGCAGCCGCGGCGAGCGCGCCCAGGGCATGGTTCCGGTTCATTCAATGTCTCCTTTCGCGGGGGTGGGTCCTGCCAGTTAAACGGCCGGAGCCCCGAAAAAGGGTTAACGCGCCTGCCCTCTTTAATTTGGGGGGCGGCGGGGCAGGCGCTTGAGCTCCTCGAGCAGGCGCTGACTTTCGTCGGCCAGCGCATCCGCCCGGCGCAGCTTCGCCTCATCGCCGCTTTGCAGGCCCTGCGCGTAGGCCGCGAACAGGTCGCGTTTCGTCGCCGTATACCGCGTGAGCAACGCAAGCTGCTTTCCTGCAGGAGCGGCTTCCGGGAGCTCGACCGCGGCGAGCCGCCTGTAGGCGGCGTCGAGCGGGGGCACCACCTCTTGCGCGAGGCGCGCGGCCGTCGTCGCGGCGTCCACCTCGCCTCGTTCGCGTGCGGCAAGGACCTCGCGCGCGCGGGCCATCGCGGCGGCTTCGTCCGCGGAGGTTGCGTTGATCGCGCGCTCGGCGGCGAGCTGCGCAGCGTAGGAAAACCGCGCAGGCGGCACCGCGGACCAGAGCAGGCCCAGCACCACCAGCGCGCCGAGCGCGGCAACGGTGCGCCGCGTCGAAGAGGGGCGCAACGCGACCGAGAGCGGTCTCGAGAGGGCAACGCCGGCGGCGATGCCGCCGAGAAGCCCGCCGACGTGCGCCGCGTTGTCGATGCCCTTCTGCAACGCGCCGAACACCAGCACGTAGCCGATGAAGATCGACGCGCTCGTGGCGAGTCCCTTCAGAACGCTCGCAGGCGCCGAACCGCGCTGCACAACGAGATAGGCGATCAGCGCGCCGTAGACGCCGAACACCGCGCCCGAGGCGCCGACGCTGACCACGCGATCCGCGCTCCAGAGCAGGCTCGCCAAAGACCCGGTTAGCGCCGAGAACAAATACAGCGCAAGAAAGTCGGCGCTGCCGTAGAGCCGCTCGACCAGCCGACCGGCGTCGGTCAGGGCCCACATGTTGAAGGCGACGTGCACCACGCCGTAATGCAGGAACGCGCTGGCGAGCAGCCGCCACCAGCCGCCCTCCTTGGTCGCCGGCCCGTAGTTGGCACCCCAGGCGAGGTGCACGTTGGCATCGGGCTGCAGCATGCCGGCCCCCGCGAACAGCATCAGCACGAAGACGACCACGTTTGCGGCGACGAGCATGGGCGTCACCCGCAACCGTGGCAAGCGCTGGTGCAGGTGCGCGAAGAATTGCTGGCGCTGCGCGTCTGCCTCGAGCGCCCTCGGCGGATCGGGGTCGCCGGCCAACCGCGTCAGCCGGCGCCGGGCTCGCCGGAGTCGGGTTGCGTGAGCATGTCCTGCATGCCGGCCGGCGTCACGATACCGAAGTGGCGGTAGGCGGCCAGGGTCGCGACGCGGCCGCGCAACGTGCGCTGCAGATAGCCCTGCTGGATCAGGTAGGGCTCGAGCACGTCTTCGATCGTGTCGCGCTCCTCGCCGATCGCCGCGGCCAGGTTCTCGATCCCCACCGGTCCACCCGCGAACTTCTCGATCACCGCGAGCATCAACTTGCGATCCATCAGGTCCAGGCCGAGCGCATCGACGTCGAGCATCTTCAGCGCTGCGTCGGCCACCGCTTTCGAGACCACGCCGTCGGCCTTGACCTGCGCATAGTCGCGCACGCGACGCAGCAGCCGGTTGGCGACGCGCGGCGTGCCGCGCGAGCGGCGCGCGATCTCGCTCGCGCCCTCCTCGGCGAGCTTGACCTCGAGCAGCTTTGCCGAGCGGCGCACAATCGCGGAGAGCTCGGCTTCGTCGTAGAATTCGAGGCGCGCGACGATGCCGAAGCGGTCGCGCAGCGGATTGGTGAGCATGCCGGCTCGCGTGGTCGCCCCCACCAGGGTAAATGGCGGCAGATCGAGCTTGATCGAGCGCGCGGCAGGGCCTTCACCAATCATGATGTCGATCTGATAGTCCTCGAGCGCCGGATAGAGAATCTCCTCGACCACCGGCGAGAGCCGGTGGATCTCGTCGATGAACAGCACGTCGCGCGGCTCGAGGTTGGTGAGCAAGGCCGCGAGATCGCCCGGGCGCTCGAGCACCGGGCCCGAGGTCTGGCGCAAATTCACACCCATCTCGCGCGCGATGATGTGCGCAAGCGTGGTCTTGCCCAACCCCGGCGGCCCGAACAGCAGCACGTGATCGAGGGCTTCACGCCGCTCGCGGGCGGCCTGGATGAAGATCTCGAACTGGCTGCGTACTTTGCGCTGGCCGACGTAGTCGGCGAGCGAGGTCGGGCGCAGCGACTGCTCGATGCGCTCCTCCTGCGGAGAAGTCGGCGCCGCGGAAATCAGCCGGTCGGTCTCGATGGCCACGTCAGGATTTTGCCAGAGCCTTCAGTGCCGCGCGGATGCCCTCGGCGACGGTGACGCCCGGCGGGAGGCCCTTGGTCGCGGCAAGCGCTTCTTTTTCGCTATAGCCGAGCGCCACGAGCGCGTTGAGAATATCCGAGGCCGCGGTGCTCGCCCTTGCGCCGCCCGCACCCGGAATCGGCTCGGCGAGCTTGCCCTTCAGCTCGAGCAGCAGCCGCTCGGCGGTCTTCTTGCCGATACCCGGCACTTTCGTCAAACGAGCGCTCTCCTGCATCGCCACGGCCTGCGCAAGGTCGGCCACCGAGAGCCCGGAAAGGACCGCAAGCGCGGTGCGCGCGCCAACGCCCGAGATGCGGATCAACTGCCGAAAGGCGGCGCGCTCATCGAGCGTTCCAAAGCCGTACAGCACGTGCGCGTCCTCGCGCACCACGAGATGCGTATGCAGCGTGACACTCTCGCCGTTCGCCGGCAGGTTGAAGAAGGTGCTCATCGGCACGTCGATCTCGTAGGCGACACCCGACACGTCGAGCAGCACCTGCGGCGGATGCTTGCCCACCAGCCGCCCGCTAAGCCTTCCGATCACGGCCGGCGACCCATGCGAACCCTCGGGGTCATACGAGGCGACCGCCCTTCATTCGGTAGCCGCGGGTGGAAAGCGCGCCGAGATGGCCGCCGTGCGCGTGACAGATGGCGCAGGCGAGCGCGTCGGCCGCGTCCGGGCTCGGATCGCCGGGAAGCGCGAGCAGCCGCCGCACCATGTGCTGGACCTGCGTCTTGTTTGCATGGCCGTTACCCACCACGGACTGCTTGACCTGCAGCGCAGTGTACTCGGCGATCTGAAGGCCGGCGAGTACCGCCGCGCAGATTGCCGTGCCTCGCGCCTGACCGAGCGCAAGCGTCGACTGCGGATTGACGTTGACGAACACCTTCTCGATCGCGACTTCGCCGGGCCGGTGCTCGCGGATCACCTCGCCGAGCCCCTCGAGAATCAGCTTGAGACGACCCGCAAGATCGCCCGCACCGGTCTTGACGCACCCGCTGACGACGTATTCGAGTCGATGGCCGCGCTTGTCGACGACGCCGAAACCGGTCGCCTGCAGCCCGGGATCGATACCGAGAATTCGTGTTACGCCCGCGGAGTTCCGCTGCGTGCTCAAGTTACGCTCAGCCGCCGTCCAGCACTGCGGTGGTGTACACGTCCTGGACGTCGTCCAGATTCTCCAGCGCCTCGAGCAGCCGGCGCATCTTCGCCGCGTCCTCGCCGCCCAACACGCTCTCGCTGGAAGGCTTCATGGTGATCTCGGCGAGTGCGGGCTTGAGCCCGGCCTTCTCCAGCGCCCCCTTGACGGCGGAAAACGCCGCCGCGCCGCACAGCACCTCGATCGAGCCGTCCTCGTTGGCCATCACGTCGTCGGCTCCGGCATCGAGCGCCGCTTCCATCACCTTGTCTTCGTTCGTGCCCGGCGGAAACACGAACTGCCCGCAGTGGCTGAACAGGTACGCCACCGAGCCGTCGGAACCGAGATTGCCGCCGTTCTTGGCAAAAGCGTGGCGCACGTCGGCGACCGTTCGTGTCCGGTTGTCGGTCATGCAGTCGACGATCACCGCCGCACCGCCGGCGCCGTAACCTTCGTAGCGGATCTCTTCGTACGTCACGCCCTCGAGCTCGCCCGCGCCGCGCTGCATCGCGCGCTGGATATTGTCGTTCGGCATGTTTTCGCTGCGCGCCTTGTCGATCGCGAGCCGCAGCCTCGGGTTCGAACTCGGATCGCCACCACCGAGACGCGAAGCGACCGTGATCTCCTTGATCAGGCGCGTGAAGATCTTGCCGCGCTTGGCGTCCGAGCGCTCCTTGCGGTGCTTGATGTTCGCCCACTTACTATGGCCAGCCATGGGGTGCTTTTACGCGATTCCGTTCGACAACGTATAATTTTAGCGTCATGCCTCAGCCACTGCTCATCGCGAAGAACAAAGAAACCGAATTGCGGCTGCTGCCGGCGCTCGCCAACCGTCATGGCCTGATCACCGGCGCAACCGGGACCGGCAAGACCGTCACGCTGCAGACGCTCGCCGAGGGATTCGCCTCGATCGGCGTACCGGTATTCATGGCCGACGTGAAGGGCGACCTCGCGGGCATGGCCAAGGCAGGGGGCGGTAACGCCAAGGTCGCCGAGCGGGCAAAACTGCTCGGGCTCGAGCTCACCTATCAGGCCTCGAGCGTCGTGCTCTGGGATGTGTTCGGCAAATCGGGTCACCCGGTGCGTGCGACCGTATCGGACATGGGGCCGCTGCTGCTGGGCCGCATGCTGGGCCTAAACGAGACGCAGGAGGGCGTCCTCAACCTTGTATTTCGAATTGCCGACGAGCAGGGACTCCTGCTGCTCGACTCGAAGGATCTGCGCTCGATGCTGCAGTTCGTCGGCGACAATGCGAAGGAATTCACCACCGGCTACGGCAACATCTCGGCCGCGTCGGTCGGCGCGATCCAGCGGGGACTGCTCGCGCTCGACAACCAGGGCGCCGCGCAGTTCTTCGGCGAGCCGATGCTCGACATCGCGGATCTGATGCAAACGGACGCGAAGGGGCGGGGCGTGGTCAACATCCTTGCCGCCGACCAGCTGCTCAACTCGCCCAAGCTCTACTCGACGTTTCTGCTTTGGATGCTGGCCGAGCTTTTCGAGCAACTGCCCGAGGTGGGCGACCCGGAAAAGCCCAAGCTGGTGTTCTTCTTCGATGAGGCGCATCTGCTGTTCGACGAGGCGCCCAAGGTGCTGCTCGACAAGATCGAGCAGATGGTGCGCCTGATCCGCTCCAAGGGCGTCGGGGTATTCTTCGTGACGCAGAACCCGCTCGACGTGCCGGAGAGCGTTCTTGGCCAGCTCGGCAACCGGGTGCAGCATGCGCTGCGTGCCTTCACGCCACGCGACCAGAAAGCGGTGCGCTCGGCGGCCGAGACGCTGCGGCCCAATCCGAAGCTCAAGGCCGAGCAGGTGATCACCGAGCTCGGCGTAGGCGAAGCGCTGGTGTCCTTCCTCGACGAAAAGGGCCGGCCGAGCATCGTCGAGCGCGCGTTCGTGGTGCCGCCGGCAAGCCGCCTGGGACCGATCAACGATGCCGAGCGCAGAGAGGTCATCGCCTCCTCGACCGTGTACGGCCATTACGAGAAGGCGGTGGACCGCGAGTCGGCGAACGAGATCCTCTCGCGGCGCGCGCAGGAGCGGCAGGCCGTGCAGGCCTCGCCCGCCGCTTCCGGCTCGGGCTCCGGCAGCGGGATCAGCGACCTGCTGTTTGGCAAAACCGGCCCGCGAGGCGGCAAGCAGCAGGGCATTCTCGAGGCGATGGCAAAGAGCGCGGCACGCTCGGTCGGCTCGGGAATCGGCCGACAGATCCTGCGCGGGGTGCTCGGCTCGATTCTGGGCGGCAGCAGCAAGACGCGATAGCCCGCCTTGGCTGCGGGAACGTACAGGGCCTGGGGCATCACGTTTGCCTTGATCGGCGTGGTCGCTTTCTCGATGCGACCGCTTCTGATCAAGCTCTCCTACGCCGTGCCGATGGCTGGCGGCGGCAGCGTAAGCCCGGTCACGCTGCTTTTCCTGCGCATGGTCATCGCGCTGCCGTTCTTCGTCGCGATCGGCTGGTGGCTGCGCGGGCGCGAGCCGAGGCTCGCCGCGCGCGACTGGGCAGCGATCGCGGCGCTCGGTTTCATCGGCTACTACCTGGCGAGCTTCCTGGATTTCCTCGGCCTTCAGTACATCGGCGCCGGCCTCGGTCGGCTGATCCTTTTCCTTTACCCGACTCTCGTCGTGCTGCTTTCGTTCCTGTTCCTGCACAAGCGCTCGACGCGGCGCGAGCTTGCCGCGCTGCTGATCAGCTACGCGGGCATCGCGCTCGTCGTGGCCGACCGGCTCGGCACGCACGCCGAAGGAGCGCTGTTTCTGTTCGGCGTGCTGCTCGTGTTCGCCTCGGGGCTTTGCTACGCGATCTATCTGGTCGCCGGCAGCGCCATGGTTCAGCGCATCGGCTCGATGCGCTTTACCGCCTACACGATGATGGTCGCGACGCTGCCGGCGGTGGCGCAGTTCTTCGCGCTGGAGCCGGTTGCGGCGCTCGAACTCCCTGCACCGGTATGGTGGTACGCGAGCATCATGGCGACCCTGTCGACGGTGCTGCCGGTGTTTCTGGTGGCCGAGGCGCTGAAACGCATTGGCGCCAATCACTTCGCATTGATCGGCGCGGTCGGTCCGGCGGCCACCGCGATCGCGGGCGCGCTCGGCCTCGAGGAGCCCTTCACGCTGCTGCAGATCGCGGGCGGGCTGCTGGTGATCGCGGGCGTACTGCTCGTTTCGCTGCGCAGCGCGCCGTCGCGGCCCCCCGCGCGCTAAAGTCGGACACGCTAAACGAGGAGGTCAAAATGGATCTGGGCATTCGAGGCAAAACCGCGCTGGTGTGCGCGGCGTCCAAGGGACTGGGCAAGGGCTGCGCCATGTCGCTCGCGCGCGAAGGCGTGAACGTGGTCATCACGGCGCGAGGCAAGGAGGCGCTCGAGGCCACCGCGGAGGAAATTCGCAAGGCGAGCGGCGTCAAGGTCACGGCGATCGCCGGCGACATCACCACTGCCGAAGGCCGCGCGCTGGCGCTCAAGGGCTGCCCGAATCCGGACATCCTGGTCAACAACGCGGGCGGACCACCACCGGGGGACTTCCGCAACTGGTCGCGCGAGGACTGGCTCAAGGCGCTCGACGCCAACATGCTCACGCCGATCGAGCTGATCAAGGCGGTGGTCGACGGTATGATCGGGCGCAAATTCGGCCGCATCGTCAACATCACCTCGGGTGCGGTCAAGATGCCGATTCCCGAGCTCGGCCTGTCGAACGGCGCGCGTACCGGACTGCACGGTTTCATCGCGGGACTATCGCGCAACACCGTGCGGCACAATGTGACCATCAACAACCTGCTGCCGGGCCCGTTCGACACCGACCGCCTACGCTCGAACTTCGCCTTCAACGCGAAAAAGCTCGGCAAGACCCCCGAGGAGCTCGCCAAGGTCCGGGCCGAGGCCAACCCGGCGGGCCGCTTCGGCACGACCGAGGAATTCGGCGATGCATGCGCCTACCTGTGCAGCGCGCAATCGGGCTACATCACCGGGCAGAACCTGCTCCTGGATGGAGGGGCGTTCCCGGGGACGTTCTGAGCCGTCGCCTGCCGCCGCCCGGGCACATCCAACGCTAGAGGATCAGAACGGGTAGGGCGTCGCGCGATCCTGAATCGTCACCCATTGCCACTGGGTGAACTCGTCCCAGTTGGCCACTCCGCCGTGCCGCCCGCCGTTACCGCTCGCCCCTCTTCCGCCGAAGGGCACCCAGGGCTCGTCGGCAACCGTCTGGTCGTTGACGTGGATGATTCCGGTGCGCAGCCTGGCGGTAAAGTTCATCGCCCGCTCGAGCGATTGGGTAATGACGCCCGCCGAAAGCCCGTATGCGGTGGCGTTGTTGAGCGCGATCGCCTCCTCGTCCGAGTCGAACGCCGTCACGGCAACTACCGGACCGAACACCTCCTCTTCATACACCCGCATGCCGGCCTTGACCTCTTCGAGCACCGTCGGGCGGTAAAACAGGCCCTCGAACGTGCCGCCGGTACGCAGCACGGCGCCCTTGGCGACCGCGTCCTTGACGATGCCCTCGACGCGCTCGAGCTGGCGCGAGCTGATGAGCGGCCCAAGCGCCACCTTGCCGCTCGCTGGATCGCCTACCGGCAAACGCTTCGCCTTTTCCACGAGGCGCTCGGTCAACTCGCGCGCCACGCTGCGATGCGCGAAAACGTTACCCGTGGCCATGCAGATCTGCCCCTGGTGCAGATAGGCGCCCCACGCGACGCAGGAGGCCGCGACATCGAGGTCCGCATCGTCCAGCACGATGGTCGAATTCTTGCCGCCGAGCTCGAGGGTCACCTTCTTGAGGTGCTTGCTCGCCAGCTCGCCAACGCGCCGTCCGGCCGCGGTCGAGCCGGTAAACGAGATCATGGCGACGTCGGGGTCGATCACCAGTGCCTCGCCTGTGGCCGCACCGCCTGGCAGCACGTGCAGCAGCCCCGCGGGCAAACCCGCCGCCTCGAACAGGCGCGCCAGGATAAATCCGCCGGTCACCGGCGTCTGAGGATCGGGCTTGAGAATCACGGCATTGCCGAGCACGAGGGCCGGTGCTACCGCGCGCGCCGACAGAATGAGCGGAAAGTTGAACGGCGAGATCACGCCCACCACGCCGTGCGGCACGCGGCGGGCAAAGCTCATGCGCTTGGGGCCGCTTGGTAGCATCACGCCCGGCGGCTGCGTCGCGATGGCTGCGGCCTCGAGCAGGATCTCGGTGACGAAATGCAGCTCCTTGTCGGCCTTGGGCGCGATACCGCCGGTTTCGCGCATGATCCAGGGCCGCAGTTGCTCGCTGTGCGCTTCGAGCAGTTGCGCGGCGCGACGCAACACCCCCGCGCGCTGGGCGGCGGGCGTATTCGCCCATTCGACCTGCGCCTCCGCGGCGGCCTTGGCGGACTCGCGCACGTCGTCGGCATCGGCGATGCCGACCTCGGTCAGGACCTTGCCGGTCGCCGGCTCGATCACCTCGCGCGAGCC